>NZ_JBQHDG010000016.1:0-273216 GCF_052068095.1 Phytohabitans sp. LJ34
CCACGTCCGCGTCAGCGGCGGACCGTATGCTCCCGCGGGCACCGCTCCCGGCCGGCGGCTCGCAGCGCTCGCCGAAACCCCCGGCCGTCCACTGCCAGCTCCACGCGACAAGCCCCGCCCCTTGCCCCAAGAGGGCAGCCCTCTTGGGCGTGAATTCCCAACAGGGGTCCCGTATACCCGCCCAGACAGTGACAGGGCTGCCCTCTTGAGAGCCGGGCGGGGAAGGGGTGAGCGGGACCAGCGGCGGACGGGTGAGGCCGCGGGAGCAACGGTCTGGACCACGACGGGACGTCGCGGTAGCTCAAATCTCTGTCCAAATAGGGAATCGAAGCCACCCCACCGCGGGGGCGGGCTAGGGCCGAAGGCGGTCGCGTCAGGGTTTCGAAAGGGCGGTGGCGACGGCGAGGGCGTCCTCGACGGCGGCGGGGATGTCGGTGACCGGGAAGATCGTGTGGCGGACCGTGCGGTCGCGGGTGACCACGAGCACCGCGCGTTTGAGGCGGGGCTGCTGGCCGATGCGGGCGGTGGGCAGGCGGAGCGCGGCGGCCAGGCGGAGGTCGACGTCGGACATCAGTGGAAACGGCACGCCTTCCGCCTTGGCGAACGCGGCCTGCTCCTCCGGGCGCTGCGTGCTCACCCCGTGTACCGCGACACCCGCGCCGGTGAACGCCGGCCACCGGTCGCGGAAGAGGCGGTTCTCCAGCGTGCAGCCCACGGTGCCGGGGATGTCGTTCCAGCCCGCGGGCAGTGGGGTGGGGCGGCCGGTCGCCGGATAGGTGAAGAGCACCGTGGCGGGCACGTCGGGCGCCACCGGGTCGCGTCGGGCGCCGGTGGAGTCGACGAGGGTGAGGTCGGCCGGGATCGTGCCGCCGGGCAGTGAGCGCACGCGGGCGGCCTCGGCGCCGTCGGACGGGGCGCTGGCGCTGAGCGTGCCGTCGCCGAGCAGCCAGCGGTCGGCCCAGTCCTGCATGCCGACCAGCACCGGGAGGAACGCCCGGCCGCGCTCGGTGAGGCGGTACTCGTACCGGGGCGGGCGGTCCTGGTACGGCACCCGTGCGACCACGTCGTGCTCGACCAGGTGGGTGAGGCGCTCGGTGAGCACCTTGCGGGACACGCCCAGCTCACCGACCAGCTCGTCGAAGCGCATGTGGCCGCGGGCGACCTCGCGCAGCACGAGCAGGTTCCACCAGTCGCCCATGACGGCGGCGGCGTGGGCGATGCCGCACGTCTCGTCGGCGACCCGGCCTATGTACATGACCACCCCCTCCGGGGTAAGTTCCCATTCGAAACTCACTCAGTCCTCGCCAGGAAGGATACGACGTGCCGACCGCTCTGCCCACGATGCGCCGCAACTGGCTGGTGACCCTGCGCGCGTACCCATGGACGTACTTCGTCGGCACCGTCGCCACCGGGGTGCTCACGGTGGGCCTTGCCTATCTCGCCTTCCACGCGATCGGGGGTGGCCAGGTCAGCGCCGTCTTCCTGGCCGACGGAGGGACGAGCGACTACCTGGGCTACGTCACCGTGGGCGCCGCCGCGCTCATGTTCGCCACCCGCATGGTGCTGTGGGTCGCGAAGGCGCAGATCACCGAGCAGCGCGAGGGCACCTTCGAAAGCCAGCTCCTGGCACCGGCCCGGCGCCTGCCGTACCTCGTCGGTGTGGGTCTCCAGGCCTTCACCACGACGGTGGCCGAGGTGGCGGTGATGCTCGCGTTCGCGGTGGCGATCGGGGTGCGGCTGCCGGCGCCCGACCCGCTCGCGCTGCTCTGCGCGGTCGCGGCGGCGGGGGCGGCGGTGTTTGGGATCTCGGTGCCGCTCAGCGCCATCATGATCTCGGTCGGCGAGGCGCACATCACGCAGAACACGCTGTTCGTCGGCATGGCGCTGCTCTGCGGGTTCACGTTTCCACCGGCGTCGCTGCCCGACCCGCTGCGGTGGCTCGGCGAGGCGCTGCCGCTCACCTCGGGGCTGCGGGCGCTGCGCGGCGCCGCCCTGCGACACGAGACCGTCGGCGCGATCCTTCCCGACCTGCTCCTCTGCGCGGGCCTCGGGCTGGCGTACCTCGCCGTCGGGCTCCGCCTGCTCGGGCCGGCCGAGCGGATCGCCGTGCAGCGGGGCGGTGCCGCGTGAGCGCCGGCATCGTCACCGAGCGGCTGACCAAGACGTTTCCGCCGCCGCGCCGGCTGTTCGGCAGGCGGCCGCCGGCGGGCGCGCCAGCCGTCGACGGGCTCTCGCTGAGCATCCCGCCCGGCGCGGTGACCGGCCTGCTGGGGCTCAACGGCGCCGGCAAGACCACCACCATCAAGATGATGGCCACGCTGCTCCGCCCCACCTCGGGCACGGCCACAGTGGACGGTCTCGACGTGGTGCGCGACGCGCGCGAGGTGCGGCGCCGGATCAACCTCATCGCCGGCGGCGAGCGCATGGTGTACGCGCGGATGACCGGCCGGGAAAACCTCTGGTACTTCGGTCAGCTCTACGACGTGCCGCGCGCCACCCTCCACCGCCGGATCGGCGAGCTGCTCGACCTCGTCGGCCTCACCGACGCGGCCGGCACGCTCGTCGAGCGCTACTCGCGCGGCATGCGGCAGCGGCTCAGCATCGCCCGCGGGCTCGTCAACTCCCCCGCCTACCTGCTGCTCGACGAGCCGACGCTCGGACTGGACGCGCCGATCGCCCGCGACCTGCGCGCGGTCGTCGCCGACCTGGCCGCCGGCGGCGTGGGCGTGTTGCTGACCTCGCACTACCTGGCCGAGGTGGAGCAGCTGTGCCGGTACGTCCACGTCATCGACCGCGGCGCGCTCGTCGCCGCCGGCAGCCCGGCCGAGCTGACCGCCGGCACCCGCCTGCCGCACACCGTGGAGCTCACGCTGACCGAGCCGGCGCCGGACGCGAGCAAGGCGGTGGACGCGCTCGCCGCCCGCGCCGGCGCCGAGGTCTGGCACGACACGGACGTCGACGGCCGGCCGCGGGTCACCCTCCGCCATCCCGACGACCTCGCCGGTGAGTTGACGACCACCGTGGTACGTGCGGGCGGCGCCATCGCCCGCGTCGAAGTGTCGCCGCCGACGCTGGAGGACGCGATCCTCGCGATGGCCGCCCGATGAGCGCCGCGTGGCGGGTGGTGCTCGCCGAGGCGCTCAAGCAGCACCGCCGCATCTTCGGCACCAAGCTCGTCGTCTTCTCGATGCTGGTGTGGCCGGTGCTCACGCTCGCGACGGCGTACTACACGATCCTGCCGGTCACCGCGACACCCGGCGCCGCCGCGCGCTGGCCCCTGGTCGCCGAGCCGCAGCGGCTGGCGGCGTTCCTGGCGGCCGGCGCGCTCGCGTACACGTTCTTCTTCTCGCTCGTGCAGTCCGCGTGGCACTTCTCGTTCGAACGGGTGAGCGGCACGCTGGAGGCGCTGTTCCTGACGCCGGCGAGCCGGCTCGCCCTGGTGGTGGCGAACGGTTCCGGCGCGCTCGTGCAGAACGCGTGGCTCTTCGGCGCCTTCGCGGTGGCGGCGGCGGCCGCGACGGGCACGCTGCACGTGGCGCACCCCGGCATGTACCCGCTCGCGCTGGCCGCCCTCCTCGTGCCGGCGGTCGCCTGGGGCGCGTTTCTCAACAGCCTGCTGATGTTCTCCCGCGACTCGGCGTTCCTCTACACCCTTTTGGACGATCCACTGTGGTTCGTCGCTGGTGTGCGGCTGCCGCTGTTCGCAATGCCGTTGTGGGTCAAGGCGATCGGCCTCGCCTTCCCGCTCACGACGAGCCTCGCCGTGCTCCGCGGCGCCCTGCTCGACGGCGAAGGCGTACGCGAACTGGGCGGCGAGCTGGCCCTGCTGGGCGTCCTTTCCGCCGCGCTCTTCGCCCTGACCGCGGTGACGCTGCGGGTCGGCGAGCGCCACGCGCAGAAGACCGGCTCGCTCCAGCTCTTCTAGCGCCTGGCGGTGGCCAGCTCGTACGCCCGCTCGGGTACGAACCGGCCGGCGCCCGCGATGCAGCCGTCCGACTCGCCGGGCAGCTTCACCCACAGGAACGCCGCGACCTTGGGGTCGCCGGTGGCGGTGGTGCTCGGCGTGCCGATCGCCCGGCCCTTCGGGTCGCACCACTCGTCGCCCAGCGGCCCGTTGCCGTTGCGGCTCGTGTCGACCACGGCGCGCAGCCTGGCGACGCCGACCGCGGCGAGGACCTTCTTCGCGTACGCCACCTCGTCCCGCGTGGATCGGTAGTTGGAGACGTTGGTGGAGATGCCGTCCCCGCTCTCCTTGATGCCGGCGGCGACGAGCCGGCCGGCCATCTCGGCGGGCGGCAGCCAGTTGGAGTGTCCGGCGTCCAGGTACACCTTCGCCGCCGCCGAGGCGGCCTTCAGCTTCCGGGTCGCGTACGCCATCGAGGCGTGCACCTCGGCCTGCTGGGCGGTGTTGAGGCAGTTGCTCATCAGCGGCAGCACGTCGGGCTCGAGGACGACGGTCGCGGGGCGCCCGGCCAGCCCGGCGGCCACCTCGTCTATCCACTTTCGATACTCGTCGTGGCTGGGCATGCCGCCGGCGCTGGCACCGCTGCAATCGCGGTTGGGGATGTTGTAGACCACGAGGATCGGGGTCTGCCCCGCGGCGGCGGCCGCACCCACGAAAGCGTCCACTTCGGAGCGTACCGCCGCGGTGTTCTTCTGCGTGAACCACCGGCCCTGCGGCACGCGCGCGATGCGGTCGCGGATGACGGCGGCCCGCGGGTCCTTGGGGTTGGCGGCGACCCAGTCGGCGGCCGAGGTGTCCGGGTCGACGTAGAAGCCCGCCGCGGCCGGGGCCGCCTTCGGCGCGACGCTCGGCGGTGGGCTGCTCGCGGCCGTCCACACCCCGGCCGGCGGTGAATCTGTGCCCGAACCGTCGCACGCGACGAGGGCACCCACCGCCAGGACCGCTGCCGCCATCCGACCGACGACCCGCATACCACCTCCCACGTCAGGACGATAACCATGAATACGCACAGCGTGCACCGGCGGATCAGCGGGCCGAGAGGGCGGCCGTCCGGCGCACGGGCGAGGCGAGCAGGCGGGCGGCCGGCAGCAGCAGGCCCGCGCCGGCGACCGCGATGGCCCCGCGTACCCCGAGCGCACCGCTGAGCGGTCCGCCGGCGGCCGCGGCCAGCGGTGCCGCCGCCCACGCGGCCCAGCGGAAGCTGGCGGTGACGCGGCCGATCAGGTGGTCCGGGGTGATCGCCTGGCGGCCGGCGATCAGGGTGACGTTGTAGACCTGCATGCCGAAGCCGACCAGCAGCGCGCTGCCGGCGAGCAGCCCGAGCGAGCCCGGGCCCCGGCCGGTCGCGAGCGGCACGAGCAGCACGGGCGCACCGGCCAGGAGGGCCGCGGCGACCATCGTGCGGCCGAAGCCGAGCCGGGCGGCGACCCGGGCGGCGGCCAGCGAGCCCAGCAGCGCGCCCGGTCCGGCCGCGCCGAGGACCAGGCCGAACGCGGCCGGCGGGAAGCCGAGGTCGCGCACGACGTAGACGGCGACCAGCGGCGTGCGCAGCGCGTAGAAGGCGTTCAGCAGCGCGGACGAGACGGCCATCGGGCGCAGCACCGGGTGCCGCCACACGGCCGCGACGCCCTCCCACATCTCCCGCGCCACGCCGCGGCGCCGGGCGCGGTCGGCCCCACCACGACGGCCGAGCGCCTCGTCGACCGCGCGCGGTGGCCCGCCGGCGGACCTGAGCGGCGGGATGGTCCCGACCAGCAGCGCCGCGGCGAGGTAGGTGGTGGCGGCGACCGCGACCGCGCCGCTGGGCCGGATCACCTCGGCGAGCGCGCCGCCGAGCGCCGGCCCGATGATCATCGCGAGCGAGCGGGTGGCTTCCAGCCTGCTGTTCGCCAGGACGAGGTGGTCCGGTCCGACCAGCGCCGGCAGCAGGCTGGGCGCCGCGACGTCGAAGCCGACCTTGAGGAACGAGACGAGGAAGTACGCGACCACCAGCTGGGCCATGCTCAGCACACCGGCCACGGCGGCGACCGGCACCCAGGCGTGGAGCAGCACCCGGCCGGCGTATGTCACCAGCATGATGTGCCGCCGGTCGACCCGGTCGGCCAGCACCCCGAACAGCGGCCAGGCGAACGCCAGCGGAGCCGTGCCGGCGCCTACCAGCAGGCCGAGCTCCCCCGCCGACGCGTCCAGCTCGACGACGGCGATCAGCGGCAGCGCGACAAACGTCAGGTACGTGCCGAAGTCGGACACGGCTTGAACGATCCACAAGCGGGCGAAGGACGGTGGCATGACTCAACGGTCGGCGCCGGCCCACCCGCCGGTCCAACACCTGTCCACGCCCGATTAACGCACTCCGGTTGTCGCCTCGGGCTCGGGCCGCCACGCGCCACCGGGCAGGTCGAGCCAGCCCTCGGCCCGCGCGGCCCGCCGGGCCACCGCCCGCAGCACGTCCAGGCCCGGGTGGCGCACGTCGCGGTGCCACAGCATGCTCCACGGGTACACCGGCACCGGATCGACGATCGGGACCAGTACCGCCCCCGGCACCGCCGGCTGCGTGCTCAACGCCAGCACCGGCGTACCGTGCCGCCGCACCCGGTGCGCCAACTCGTCCACGCCGTACGCCGGCGGGTGGTCCGGCTCGAGGACCGCACCGCTCGCCGCGGCCAGCTGGACACCCACGTCCGTCCACTCCGGCGACGACTGGTTACCCGCGTGCAGGCACAGCTCCAGCCCGCCCAGCCGCGCGAACGCCACACTCCCGCCGCCGGCCAGCGGATGCCCCTCGGGCAGCAGCAGCGCGAGCGGCTCCCACCGCACCAACCGGTGCGCGACCCGCGCGGCCAGGTGCGCGGGAAGACCGGCCCGCCGGCCGAACACCACCTGGAGGCGATGGGACAGCAGCAACGGCACCGACGTCTCCAACCGCGCGTGGAACGTCGCCGCGAACTCCAGGTCCGGCGCCTCCTCCCGCGCCGAGGCCAGCAGCCGCGCCGGCGTCAGCTTCTGGCCCACCACGTTGACGTAGAGCGGGGCCGTGCCGGCGCGCACCTCCCGCACCGTCTCGTCGTGCAGGGCCAGCAGCTGCCGCGCCCGCGCCAGGAGCCGCTCGCCGGCCGGGGTGAGCGCCACCCGCCGGGTGCCCCGGTCGAGCAGGGTCACGCCAAGCCGCTGCTCCAGCCGCCGGATGTCCCGGCTGACCGCCTGCTGCGCCACGAACAACCGCTGCGCCGCCCGGCCGAAATGTAGCTCCTCCGCCACCGCGACGAAGTAGCGCAGCAGCCGGAACTCCAGATCGTCCGCCATCGTCAGTCTCTAGCGCCAGACGATGGGGCCGAGGTTGTAGTGCCGGTTGAACTTCGAGTCGGCGAAGGCCTTCGGCGCCTCGCCGTACGGCACTCCCTGGTAGCTGACCTGCCGGATCGGCTCGGACGGCGAGGAGATCCACCGGTCGCAGGTCTCCCAGCGCGCGCCCTTGCGGTCGAAGGCCTCCGGGGCGCCCACCTCCTCGCAGCCCGGTATCTCGCCGCCGATCAGCACGTTGTAGGAGAGGTCACCGTCGCCGTACAGCCCGTCGAACTGGGGGCGTTCCAGCGGCAGCGGGTTGCCGCTCTCGTTCGTGATGATGATTTTGACGTAGTAGGCGCGGCTGCGCTTGAGCTCGGCGGCGCTCCGGGCGTCGAAGTTGCCCTTGACCTGGGAGCCGGGGATGCTGCGGATGGGCTGCACCACGATGCCGAGCACCCCTTCGAGATAGGCGTCGCGCCGCGGGTTGAACTGGCGGATCGGCACGGTCGCCTTCTGGCCGAAGCGGAGCCGGGTCCCCGGCCGGGTCATGCCGGCGGTCACCCGCAGCGGCCCGGTCAGCGACGCGGTCGGGATCGGCGAGGGCCCGGACGGAGACGCGGCCGGGGTTGGAGAGGGCGTAGGCGAGGGCGACGGCAGGGGCTCCGCCACGGTGTCCCGTGACGTGCAGCCGGCCACGACCAGGGCGAGGGCGATCACTAGAACGCGGTACACAGCGGACATTCTGCTAGATCCACGCGACATGTGTCGCGTGCGGCGGTCCTGGCTTTGTTACAGGTGACGAACGCTTTCGCCGGTGATTGACAGATCAAGTCGGCGCCATCCACGATGGTCGAACACCCCCGACCTTCCGTCCACTATGGACATGAAAGGTACCGAGATGTCGCGAAGAGCTATCGTCATCGCCACCGCGGCGGCGGCCGCCTTCCTGATCGTGGCCACTCCCGCCACCGCCATCCCCACCACCGCTCCCGCCGAGCCGGCCCCCGCCGCCCTCGAACGCCTCGCCGACGAAGAGGCCAGCGTCGTCGAGGTGACGGTCGCCGACCGCGACGAGCTGGACCGGCTCGTCGCCACCGGCGTCGACCTCGACCACCACGTCTCCCACACGCACGCGGGCATCGTCGTCCACGCCGTGGTCACCCCGAACGAGGTCAAGGGCCTGCGCACCCTCGGCTACCGGGTCGGCGGGACGCTCTTCGACCCGGCGGACAGCGCCCACCGGATCGCCGAACGCGACGCGACGATCGCCGACCACAAGGCGGAGAACCAGGCGTTCAGCGCCGCGGCGCGGAGCGCCACCGTCTCCGACGTCAAGATCATTCGGGCCGACTACTACACCTCAGGAACCAGCCAGGTGCTCTCCGTCGAGGCGAAGTGGGCCCAGGGCCAGACCGCGGCCAACACGCTGACCGTGAGCCGCGACAGCGGCCCCGGCACCGAGATGGGCTCGGGCGGCACGCAGACCATCTCCCGGTTCGTCGACGCGGGCGTGTACCTCTACCACCGCGGCGCCGCCGCCGTCACCAGCCGACCCGACAAGATCCAGATCACCAGCCCCACCGGTGACGTCGCGGTCGCGCAGGTCAAGGAGTGGCTGCCGATCCCCGGCGAGTCCCCGGAAGGCCCCGGCTACCAGAAGGACTTCGTCACCAGCTACCTCACCCCGACCGAGCTGTACGACCGGATCAAGCGGCTGGCCGCGGAGTACCCGCAGCTCGCCGAGGTGGTCGAGCTGCCCTACAAGACCAACGGCTACCGGCGCAAGGCGCAGGTCGTGCTCGGCTCGGCCAACGACAGCCGGGTGGCGGTCGACTCGCTGGCCTGGGGTCACGAGGGCGGCAACGACATCACCGTCGAGCTGGCCAACCCGGGCGCCGCCGACCAGCCGCTCACCGCGACCGTGACCGGCAAGGCCATCCGGGTGAGCCTGTCCACCGACGCCGCCGGCACCGTCACCAGCACCGCGGCCCAGGTCGCCGCCGTCATCAACGGCGCGGCGGGCAGCCTCGTCAAGGCGTACACCTACCGGGGCAACGCCGGCGCCGGTGTGGTCGCGCCGATCGCGGCGACGCCGCTGACCGACAACCTGCACGCGCCGGCCAGCGTCATCCGCGGTCCCCAGCCGGTGTACGCGCTGCGGATCGGCAAGTTCCGCGACGGCTCCCGGCCCGGTGTGCTCGCCTACGCGCAGGAACACGCCCGCGAGTGGGTGCCGCCGCTGGTCACTATCGAGACCGCCGAGCGGCTGCTGCGCAACCAGAAGCACGACCCCAAGACCCAGGAGCTGCTCCGCTCGCTCGACATCTGGATCGCCCCGTCGATCAACCCCGACGGCGGGCACTACTCGTTCTACGACTTCAACTCGCAGCGCAAGAACATGACCAACCACTGCGCGCCGGGCGCCGAGACCGACGCGCTGGGCCGCAACTCCTGGGGCGTCGACAACAACCGCAACTACACCGAGTACAGCCTCTTCGACGGGTACTCGGGCGCGTCGACGAGCTGCACGAGCGGCACGTTCGCCGGCCCGAGCGAGCTCACCGAACCGGAGAACAAGAACCTGAACTGGCTGGCCAGCCGCCCCAACATCAAGTTCTCGATGAACCTGCACTCCTCCGGCAACTACTTCATGTGGTCGCCGGGCTCGTACAGCCTGCCGGGCCGGATCTCCGCGCCGCGGCCCACGCTGGCCGAGGAGTCGTACTTCTGGGGCGCGTCCTCGCGGATCCTCACCGCCATCAAGCGCCACCGGAACATGGCGGTGACCCCGGCCCGGACCGGCCCGATCTCCGACGTGCTGTACTCGGCGGCCGGCAACTCCGGTGACATGCTCTGGTACAAGTACGGCATCTACGCCTGGAACTTCGAGGTCGGCACCGAGTTCCAGCCGGAGTGGGAGGAAGCGCACGCCGAGACGATGGAGTTCTCCAACGGCCTCGTCGAGCTCTTCCGGGTCGCCCGCGACTACGACAAGGACAAGAAGCGCCCGACCAGCACCCTCGCGGTCGCGCCGAGCCCGACCGAGGGCATGGTCGAGGTGAAGTTCGAGACGAGCGAGCCGGCCGCGGTGTTCTACACGCTCGACGGCGCCAAGCCGACCTTCGAGTCCACCCTGTACGCGTCGGCGGGCATCCGCGAGGCGGGCGAGACCCTCACCGTGCCGTACGGCACGCGGGTCTTCTGGTTCTCCGTGGACGCCGCCGGCAACATCGAAAACAACTACCGCCCCGACACCGACGCCAAGAACTGGAACCGCGCCTACGCGGTGCTCTCCGACACCTGACGCCGGGTATCGAACCCCTGAGTACCGGCCGCGGCGCTCCCCCGCCGCGGCCGGCTACCGTTCCGGCATGAACGATCTGGAGATCCGCCTGCGCCCGGTCGTCGAGGAAGATCTGGCGATGTTCCGCCGGTTCGCGACGGAGCCGGGGCTCGTCGGGCTCGACTGGACCGGCTTCCGCGACGCGCAGGAGCCCGCGCGCCGGTTCGCCGCCGACGGCTACCTCAGCGCGACGAGCAGCCGGCTGATGGTCGAGGTGGCGCCGGAGAAGGTCGCCGCCGGCTTCGTGAGCTGGGCACTGCGCGACTTCGGCGGCCCGACCAAGCATTGGGAGATCGGGATCGCGTTGCTCCCCGAGTGGCGCGGCAAGGGCATCGGCTGGCGGGCGCAGGCGATGCTCACCGACTACCTCTTCACCCACACGCCCATGCATCGCGTGCAGGCCGGCACCCACCCGGAGAACATCGCCGAGCAGAAGTCGCTGGAGAAGGCCGGCTTCCACCTGGAGGGCGTGGTGCGCGCCTGCGAGTTTCGCGCCGGCCAGTGGCGCGACGGCTACCTCTACAGCCGCACCCGGGACGACCCCTCACCCATGCATGGAACGCCCGCCGGCGGGTAGCCCCGCCCCATGGCCTCCGCCGATACGCGGACCACCGCGCGGCGCACTCTTGTCGTCATCGCCCTGGTACTGGCGACGGCGGTGTCGCTGTACCTCGTCGTGCACACGGCCCGGGTGCTCGTCTGGATCGTCGTCGCCGCGTTCTTCGCGGTGGCGCTCAAGCCGGCGGTCGACTGGACGGAACGCCGGCTCACCTGGTGCAGGCGATGGCTGGCGACACTGCTCGTCTTCTTCGCGGTAGCCCTCCTCCTCGCCGGGCTGGTGGCCCTGTTCGCGGTGCCGCTGGTCCGCGAGGGCAGCCAGCTCTACGACGACTTTCCCCGGATCGTCGCCGACATCCGCGCGGGCCGCGGCCCGGTCGGCCACCTCGCCGAGCGCTTCCACGTCGTGTCGTACCTGGAAAGCCACTCCGACCAGATCCGCCAGTACGCGTCGAACCTCGGCGGGCCCACCCTCGGCTTCCTCACCGGTGTGGCGACGACCGTCGTGGGCATCGTCACGATCTTCGTCCTCGCGTACCTGATGGTGCTTCAAGCCCCGAAGTTCGTCGCCGCGCTCCTCGGCCTGTTCGAGCCCGCGACGGCCGAGCGGATCCGGCGGGTCGGCTCCGCCTGCGCCCGCACCGTCACCGGCTACATCACCGGCAACCTGCTGATCAGCCTCGTCTGCGGTGTCCTCACCTACGTCGTCCTGATGATCCTCGGTGTGCCGTTCGCCGGCCTGATCGCCCTGTTCGTCGCGATCGCCGACCTGATCCCGCTCGTCGGCGCCACCCTCGGCGCCGCGGTCGCGATCCTCGCCGGCTTCACCGAGTCGGTCACCGCCGGCATCGTGCTGATCGTCTTCTTCGTCGCGTACCAGCAGCTGGAAAACCATCTGCTCCAGCCGCTGGTCTTCGCCCGCACCGTCCAGCTCAACCCGCTCACGGTGCTGATCGCCATCCTGATCGCGGTCGAGCTGGCCGGCATCCTCGGCGCCCTCCTGGCCATCCCGGTCGCCGGCACCATCCAGCTCATCGCCCGCGACCTGTGGCACGGCCGCCGGACGGGCACACCCCCTAGAGCGTCCTAGGAAACTAGCCTCAGGGTGGCCCATCCGCACGTGGTCGGGACATTGACGGACACCGTTGCGAGTCCTAAACTCGCCGGTAACTTACCGATCGGTAGCGACGCTGCGGGGCCCCGCACGCACCTTGTGGAGGTGTACACATGTCGCTCACTCGTCCGGTCTCCCTACTCACCGTGCTGCTCCTCGCCGTGGCCGCGGCCGCGATTCCCCACTCCCCGGCGGTGGCCGCTCCGGCATGCCCGACGAACGGCATCCCGTTCACCAGCACGCTCAGCAACGGCAAGGTCAAGATCGGCCGGCTGGACCCGGCGACGGGGGCCAGCGGCACGGCCTGCGGCGTCGTCGACTTCACGCCGGAGCTCACCCTCGAGGCCACCATCCCACGGGCGAACCTCGCGTTCGCGCCGCTGTCGGTGCCCATCGACAAGCTGGGCCTGATCGACGTCCCGGTGCGGATCAAGCCGGCCAGCGACTTCACCGGCCCGGTGACGTTCGGCGCGGACGGGATCCACATCTCGCTCAGCGGCGAGGTGGTCGCCGAGGCGGACGTGCTGCTCAACACCTGCACGATCGGCCCGTTCCGCACGTCGCTCACGACCGACCAAAGTGGATCGTTGACCGGCGCGCCGTTCGCCGGCACCGACCCGGCCAACCTGACCGGCAAGCTCGTCGGCAACGAGGGCGCCATCCCGCGCGCCAACCGCACGTGGCGGTGCCCGATCATCATCGCCGACATCTTCGACGCGATCACCGGCCTGCCGTCGCCGAGCGGCGAGTCCTGGCTCACGTTCGACGGCGCGCTGACCCTCTCCCCCGCGGGCGCCGCCGCCCTCCGCGGCTAGCCCCTCTGCCGTCGATCAGGGAGTTGGTGGGCGGGTCGGCCGGCGCGCCGCGTCACCAACTCCCTGATCAACACGGCTAGGCGGCGGGGCGGAGGCGGAGGGTGACGATCTCGAAGGGGCGTAGGGGTAGGCGGACTTCGCCGGCCTCCAGCGGAGTGTCGGGCAACGGGCGCTCCAGGAGGTCGACCACCTCGGCCGCCGCCAGCGGGAAGCCGGCCCGCAGCACGGCTTCGGCGCGGCCGCCGAGCGACTCGTAGAGGCGCACGACCACGTCGCCGGTGCGGTCGTCGGCGAGCTTGACCGCCTCCACGGTGGCGCCCTCGCACGTCACCAGCGGCGGCGGGAGCGCACCGGCCGCCGCCGCACCCGGGGTCGCCCTCAGCGGGAGGTTGAGGGCATAGCCCTCGGCCACCGCGTCCGCGACCGTGGCGCCGGGCACGATCGCGTAGGTGAACCGGTGCGCGCCCTGGTCGGCGTGCGGGTCGGGCGAGCGGGGCGCGCGCACGAGGCTGAGCCGCACGGTCGTGGTCGTGCCGCCGCCCTCGCGGGTGTGCCGGCCGGCGTCGTGTCCGTACGTCGAGTCGGTGACCAGCGCGACGCCGTAGCCGGTCTCGCCGACGTGCACCCAGCGGTGCGCCCAGACCTCGAAACGGGCGGCCTCCCAGCCGGTGTTGACGTGCGTGGGCCGGTGCACGTGCCCGAACTGGATCTCCGATGTGGACCGGTCGGCGTGCACGTCGAGCGGGAACGCCGCCTTGAGGATCTTCTCGGTCTCGTGCCAGTCGATCTCGGTGACCACGTCGACGCGGCGGCTGCCGGCCCGCAGCGTGATGGTCTGGCTGATCCGCGAGGAGCCGAAGCTGCGCTCGACCCGCACCGCGCCGACGAGCGGACCGGCGGACTCGACGGTGATCGCGTCGGCGGCGGTCAGGTCGACCCGCTGCCGCTTGTAGTGCTCGTCGATGTCCCACGCGTCCCACTCGTTGGGCAGGTCGGCGTGGAGCTGGAGCAGGTTGCCCCGGCCGCCGGGCGCGAGCGCTTCCCGGCCGGTGGACATGTCGCGCACCGACGTGAGCAGCCCGTCGTCGTCGATCTCCACCCGGACCAGGCCGTTGTCGAGGACACGCGGGGTGACCGCCACCATGCTCGGCGGGTCGGCCGGGGTCAGCGGCGCGGCGCCGAGCGCGGGCACCCGCACGAAGACGCCGTCGACGACCTCGGCCCGCGCGTGCGGCGCGGCGTTGAAGACCGCGGGGGAACCGCCGAGCGCGGCGACCGCACCGTCGATGATGGACTCCAGCTCGGCGGCGACCCGCGCGTACGTCTGCTCGGCCTCGCGGTGCACCCAGGCGATGGAGCTGCCTGGCAGGATGTCGTGAAACTGGTGCAGCAGCACCGTCTTCCACAACCTGTCCAGGTCGTCGTAGGGGTATGGGTGTCCGGTGTGGAGGGACGCGGTGGCCGCCCACAGCTCGGCCTCGCGCAGCAGGTGCTCGCTGCGCCTGTTGCCGGCCTTGATGCGCGCCTGGGTGGTGTACGTGGCGCGGTGCAGCTCCAGGTAGAGCTCGCCGGACCAGACCGGTGCGTCCGGGTACTCTGCCTCGGCCGCGCGGAAGAAGTCGGACGGGCGCTCGATGACCACCCGTGGCGAGCCCTCCAGGTCGCGCAGGCGGCGCGCCTTCTCCATCATCTCCCGGGTGGGGCCGCCACCGCCGTCGCCGTACCCGAACGGGACGAGCGAGCGCGTGCCGCGCCCCTTCTCCGAGTAGTTCGCGACGGCGTGGGCCAGCTCCTTGCCCTCGAACGCCGCCACGTACGTGTCGATCGGCGGGAAGTGGGTGAACACCCGGGTGCCGTCGATGCCCTCCCACCAGAACGTGTGGTGCGGCAGCCGGTTGGTCTGGTTCCAGGACAGCTTCTGGGTCAGGAACCAGCGCATCCCGGCCAGCCGGGCCAGCTGCGGGAAGGCGGCCGTGTAGCCGAACGAGTCGGGCAGCCACACCTCCTCGCACTCCACGCCGAACTCGTCGAGGAAGAACCGCTTGCCGTGCGTGAGCTGGCGGGCGAGCGCCTCGCCGCCGGGCAGGTTGGCGTCGGACTCGACCCACATGCCGCCGACCGGCACCCACTGTCCGTTGTCGACAGTGGCCTTGACGCGGGCGTAGATCTCCGGCTGGTGCCGCTTGACCCAGTCGTACTGCTGCGCCTGCGAGGCCGCGAAGATCAGCTCCGGGTACTCCGCGGCGAGGGCGGTGACGTTGGCGAACGTGCGCGCGGACTTGCGCACGGTCTCGCGCAGCGGCCACAGCCAGGCGCTGTCGATGTGCGCGTGGCCGGCGGCGGAGAGGATGTGCGCGCTGCGGTGGGCCGGCCGGGCCAGCGTGTCGGCCAGCTCCTTGCGGGCCCGGCCCGCGGTGGCGGGCACGTCCAGCAGGTCGAGCACGTCGAGCGCGCGCTCCAGGGCGCGCAGGATCTCGTGCCGGCGCGGCTCGTTGACGGACAGCTCGGCCATCAGCTCGCTGAGCACCTCGATGTCGAGCGTCAGGTGCCACACGTCGAGGTCGAGCACGGCGAGGTCGGCGCGGGTCAGCCGGTAGAGCGGCACGTCGCCCGCCGTCGCCTTGTCGCCGAGCGGCGTGGGCCGGAAGCCGCCGGCGAGGATGTCCGGGTTGGCCGCCGCCTCGACGAACAGGCGCACGTCGCCGCGGGACGGGACCGGGACGTACTGGTTGCGCGGCGCGACACCCTTGATCGGTCGTCCACTGTGGTCGTAGACAAGCGCCTCGGCCTGGTTGCCTGGCCAGTCGCCGACGAACCCGAGGTCGAAGACCGCCTCCACCTGGCGATCGGCCCAGGCGGCCGGCACGCTTCCCTGTACCCGAAACCAGGTGGTGGACCACGGCGGACCCCACGCTTCGCCGATCGCGAAGGGTGAGTAGCCGGCGGCGAGCGCCTCCGCGACCGGCACCGGCTCGCCCGGCGCCTGCCAGGCCTCCACCCGCAGCGGGACGGACGCCGCGTAGCGCGCCGGGCGGATCCGCTCGCGCAGCGCGCGGGCGAGCCGTTCCTCGACGAGTCTCCGGTTGTCGTGCAACGCCGTCTCCCTCAGCTCAGGTAGGCCAGGTGTGGATGGTGCCGCACGTACCTGTCGAGCAGGCGCTGGGCGACGGTGACCGAGTCGACGAGCGGGTGCAGCGCGATCGCCTTGAGCGCGGCGGCGCGCGAGCCGGTCACGGCCGCCTCGATGGCCGCCCGCTCCACCGCCTTCACGCCGCACACGAGCCCGGCCGCGTGCTCGGGCAGCGGGTCGACCGCGAACGGCCGGGGACCGCCGCCGTCGACGGCACAGGGCACCTCGACGACCGCGTCCGCGTCCAAGATGGACAGCGTGACTCTGCTGGCTGCGCTCGCTTCGCTCGCGGAGCGCCCCGGGCGCCCGGCGCGCTCCGCCCTCGTCGCTCCGCTCCTCGGGTCGGAGCTTGCCGGCCCCGGGGCGCGGTTGCGGACGTTGAGGATGAGCGTGGCCGGCTCGTCGTGCGCGATGGCGCGCATGAGGGCGAGCGCGACCTGCTCGTAGCCGCCGCCGTCCAGGTCGCAGGAGTCGCGCGGGCCGGCGCCGGTGGCGGCCCGGCTCTCCGCGCCATACGTCCGCTCGCGCTCCAGCCGGGCGTCCTCCCACGCGGCGAGCGCCGAGCCGGAGCCCCTCGCCGTCGCCGTGTAGAAGCGGTCCTGCTGCTCCAGCAGGAAGGCGCCGCGGGTCTGCGCGCTCGCCCGCCCAGTGGTGACCGCCTCGCGCGTGTAGTAGTAGTGGTGCAGGTACTCGTTGGGCAGGGCGCCCAGCGTCCGCAGCCAGTCGGTGCCGAAGAGCTTGCCCTCCTCGAACGAGGAGAGCGCCTCCGGGTCGGCCAGCAGCCGGGGCAGGTGGTCGACGCCGCCGGCGTGCACGCCGCGCAGCCAGCCGAGATGGTTGAGGCCGGCGTAGTCGAGCTGCACCGCGGCCGGGTCGAGGCCGAGCGCGCGGGCGACGCGGCGGCCCAGCCCGACCGGCGAGTCGCAGATGCCGATGACGCGGTCGCCGAGATGCGCCGCCATCGCCTCGGTGACCATGCCGGCCGGGTTGGTGAAGTTGATGACCCAGGCCTCCGGCGCCAGCGCGGCGACCCGGCGGGCCACCTGGATGGCGACGGGCAGGGTGCGCAGCCCGTAGGACACGCCGCCGGCGCCGACCGTCTCCTGGCCGAGCACGCCCTCGTCGAGCGCGATCCGCTCGTCGGACGCGCGGCCGGCGAGGCCGCCGACCCGGATCGCGGAGAAGACGAAGTCGGCGCCGCGGATGGCCTCGTCGAGGTCGGTGGTGTGGGTGATCCGCGGTGGGTCGGCGACACCGTCGGCCTGCTCGGCCAGCACCCGCCGGATGGCGGCAAGGCGGGAGGCGTCGACATCGTGCAGGACCACGTCGGTGACCCGCCCGGCCCGGCGGTCGTCGAGCAGGGCCCGGTACACCAGCGGCACCCGGAAGCCACCGCCGCCCAGGATGGTCAGCCTCATACGGTCTGGACCTCCACGCCCGCGTCGGCGAAAGCGGCCCGGGTGCCCGCGTCGGCGGTGCCGTTGGTGACGACCACGTGCAGGTCTTCCGGCCCGCAGACCCGGGCCATGCCGGTGCCGGGAAACTTGCTCTCGTCGGCGATCAGCACCACCTGCTCGGCCGCCGCGATCATCGCGCGCTTGACCGGCACCTCGACCACGGTGGTGTCCATGACCTGCCCGTCCGACCGCACGCCGCTGGTGCCGAGAAAGAGGCGGTCGGCGCGCACCTGGCGCAGCGCGTCTTCGGTCAGGAAGCCGACCATCGAGCGGTAGCTGCGGCGCACGACGCCGCCGAGCAGCACGAGCTGGATGTCGTGGTCATCGACGAGCTCCTCGCACACCGCGAGGCTGCTGGTGATGACCGTGATCGAGCGCCCGTGCAGCCGGTGTGCCAGCCGGTGTGCGGTGGTGCCGATGTCGAGGATGATCGTCTCGCCGTCCTTGACGATCTCGGCGCAGCGTGCGGCGATGTCGTCCTTCTCCCGCACGCGGACGGCGGCGACCTCGGCGAACGGCTCGTCGACGTCGGTGGAGGACACGGCTCCGCCGTAGACCCGGGTGAGGCGACCCTCCTGCTGGAGCTGGACGAGGTCGCGGCGGACCGTCGCCTGGCTCACGCCGAGGCGGTCGGCCAGGACCCGCACCGCCGCGGGGCCATCGGCCCGCAGCGTACGCAAGATCATCTCGTGACGCTGTTGGGGAAGCACGGCAAGAAGCTATCACTCAAACTCGCTCAGCGCTATGACGGAGTTTGAGCGACTATTGCCAACCTCGCTCATGGGGTGCAAAATTCTGCGCAACTATGAACGGGAGGTTGTCCATGGCTGACGCGGAGCCCGTCGACGTCTTCCTGTCCGGCCTGCTCTTCTACGACATGGTCTTCACCGGACTGGCGAAGCCGCCGACGCTGGGCGCCGAGGTCTGGACCGACCAGATGGGCGTCGGACCGGGCGGCATCGCGAACTTCGCGGTGGCGCTGAGCCGGCTCGGCGCCCGCACGTCGCTCGCGGCCGCGTTCGGCGCGGACACCTACGGCGACATCTGCTGGGACAACCTGTCGCGGCAGGAGGGCATCGACCTGTCCGTGTCACGGCGGTTCGCCGGCTGGTCCACGCCGGTCACCGTCTCCCTCGCGTACGACGACGACCGGGCCCTGGTCACCCACGGCACACCGCCGCCTGTGACCGCCGACGAGCTGATCGGGCTGCCGCCGGCGAGCCGGGCCGCCATGGTCCACATCGGACCGTGGGAGCAGGACTGGCTGGCCCGGGCACACGCACAGGGCAGCCTGGTCTTCGCCGACGTCGGATGGGACCCGTCCGGCACCTGGTCGCGCGAGGTGCTGCGCCAGCTTTCCTACTGCCACGCCTTCCTGCCCAACGCCATGGAGGCGATGCACTACACCGGCGCCTCGACACCGGCCGGCGCGCTGCACCGGCTGGCCGACCTCGTGCCGGTCGCGGTCATCACCTGCGGCGCCGAGGGGGCGCTCGCGGTGGACGCCACGACGGGGGAATCCGCGTCCGTGCCCGGGATTTCCGTCCCGGCCCTGGACACCACCGGCGCCGGGGACGTGTTCGGCGCCGGGTTCATCGTCGCGAGCCTCGCCGGCTGGCCGCTGGCCGACCGGCTGCGCTTCGCGAACCTCACCGCCGCCCTGTCGGTACGCCGGCTGGGTGGCGCGCCCGCGGCGCCGACCTGGGCGGAGATCGCCGCCTGGCGGCGCACCAACGGCGGCACCGACTACGGCTTCCTCGACACCGCGATAGCAGACTGATCCATTGTGGAACGTGAAGGGTAGGCACCCCCATGGATATGAACAGAAGACGGCTGCTCCAGCTCGGCGCCCTCGGGCTGGCCGGCACGGCGCTCGGCGGGCTGGCCGCGTGCGGCGACGACGACGCGGCCGGCGGCGGCACCGGCGGAGACAGCAAGGAGCTGACCCTCTGGTACTGGAGCGGCGGGCTGAGCAAGAAGGTGCTCGACGGCGTCGCCACGCGGTTCCCCGACGTCAAGGTGACGATGTCCGAGATCGGCGGCACCTTCAAGGAGAAGCTGCTGACCACGATGAGCGGCCGGTCCGGCATCCCCGACATCACCGGGGTCAAGGGCGAGGACATCTCCACGTTCCTGGCCCAGCAGGAGCAGTTCCTCGACCTGAACGAGCTCGGGTTCGACACGCTGAAGAGCCAGTACGTGGAGTGGAAGTGGCGGCAGGCCACCACCAAGGACGGCAAGGTGATCGGCTTCCCCATCGACATCGGGCCGACCGCGCTGTACTACCGGGCGGACGTGTACGAGAAGGCGGGGCTGCCCACCGATCCGGACAAGGTGGCCGCGGCCATGCCCACCTGGGACGCGTTCTTCGACGCCGGGGTCGAGCTCAAGGGCAAGGTGCCCGGCGCGTTCATGGTCGTGGAGACGACGGCCGTGTTCGACATGGCGATCGGGCAGGGCGCCAAGCGCTTCGTCGACGAGAACAACAAGTTCATCGGCGACCAGGACCACGTCCGCGCCGCGTGGGACCTCGCGGTCAAGTCGCTCGAGCTGGGCATCAACGCGAAGACCCCGGGCGGCAGCCAGGACTTCAACGCCGCGCTCACCAAGGGCACGCTGCCGAGCGTCATCGGCGCGGCGTGGATGGCACTGGACATCCGGTCGGCGGCCGAGTCCACGTCCGGCAAGTGGCGCGTCGCGGCGACGCCGGGCGGCCCGGGCAACTACGGCGGCTCGTTCCTGACCATCCCGAAGGCGAGCCGCAACCCCACCAAGTCGTTCGAGATCATCAGCTGGATCCTCAGCCCGGACAACCAGGCGCAGGGCTTCACCGACGCGGCCATCTTCCCGGCGTCCCCGGCGACGTACGCGATGCCGGCGCTCAACCAGCCGGACCCGTTCTTCGGCGACCAGGTCACGATCAAGGTCTTCGGCCCGGCCGCCGAGAAGGTGCCGGTCGCGTACGAGGGCCCGAACGACGCGGCCGTCAAGGCGCCGTTCTACACGCAACTGTCCAACGTGGAGGCCAAGGGCAAGAACTCGGACGAGGCGTGGAACGACGCCGTGAGCGAGGCCAAGAAGATCGGGGAACGGCTGGGAGTCAGCTGACGTGACCACCATCCACCGGCCGGCGGCGCCAACGGTGACCCGGGTGGGTGCGCATGCCGCACCCACCCGGCGGCGCCGCGGGCCGTGGCGGTTCTGGCCGCAGTACCTGGCGATCTCCCCGTTCTACGTGCTCTTCGCCGTGTTCGGGCTCTTCCCGATGCTGTTCTCGCTCTACCTCGCGTTCCAGCGTTGGGACGGCTTCGGCGACATGGAGTACGTGGGCCTGGCCAACTTCAAGTACCTGGTGGAAGACGCCACGTTCTGGCATTCGCTGCGCAACACCGTGATCATCTGGCTGTTCTCGACCGTGCCGATGCTGTGCCTGGCGCTGGTGATCGCGGCGATGCTCAACTCGGCCGTCCGCTTCCGGGGCTTCTACCGGATCGCCTACTTCGTCCCCAACGTCACGTCGGTGGTCGCGATGGCGCTCTTCTTCGGCGCCGTCTTCGCCTCCAACTTCGGGCTGGCCAACGCGGTGCTGCACTGGCTGCATCTGCCCGAGGTGCGGTGGCTCAGCGACCCGTGGGGCCTCAAGATCGCGATCGCCGCGGTGGGCACCTGGCAGTGGACCGGGTACAACGCGATCATCTACCTCGCCGGCCTCCAGGCCATCCCCGGCGACCTCTACGAGGCGGCCAAGGTGGACGGTGCCGGTCCGGTGCAGTCGTTCTTCCGGATCACGCTGCCGATGCTGCGCCCGGTCATCCTCTTCACGGTGATCGTCTCGACGGTCGGCGGGATGCAGACGTTTACCGAGCCGCAGGTCATGATCCCGGGCAACAACACCACGCCGAACACCGGCGGGCCCGGCCAGGAGGGTCTGACCATGGTCCTCTACTTCTACCACCAGGCGTTCGACAACAACGACTTCGGGTACGCGGCCGCGATCTCGTGGGCGGTCTTCATGGTCATCCTGCTCTTCGCGGTCATCAACTGGCGCCTCGTGCAACGGCGGGAGGACTGATGTCGGTGCTCAAGGTTCGGATCCGCCGCCGCGGCGTCCTGCTGCACGCCGCGCTCGTCTTCGGCGCGATCGTGTCGCTGTTCCCGTTCTACTGGACGCTCGTGATGGCGACCAACAGCACGGAGGACATCTACCGCTTCCCGCCGAAGCTGACGCTCGGCTCGGAGTTCGGCACCAACGTGCGCAACGTCTTCGACAGCATCGACTTCTTCGGCTCGATGCTGAACACGCTGATCGTCGCCTGCTCGGTCACCGTGCTGGTGCTGTTCTTCGACTCGCTGGCCGCGTTCACGTTCGCCAAGTTCGACTTCCCGGGGCGGCGGCTGCTCTTCGGGCTGCTGCTGGGCACGTTCATGCTGCCGGTACAGCTCGCAGTGATCCCGCAGTTCATCACGATGGCGGAGCTCGGCTGGATCGGCGACCTCAAAGCGCTGATCATCCCGGCCGCGGCCAACG
This sequence comes from Phytohabitans sp. LJ34, assembly GCF_052068095.1. NCBI lineage: Bacteria > Bacillati > Actinomycetota > Actinomycetes > Micromonosporales > Micromonosporaceae > Phytohabitans > Phytohabitans sp. LJ34. The sequence continues at coordinate 22,195 of NZ_JBQHDG010000016.1, forward strand.
CGTTCGGCATCTTCTGGATGCGGCAGTACATCAAGGGTGCGATCTCCGACGACCTGCTCGACGCGGCCCGGCTCGACGGGGCCCGGTTCTTCCGCCTCTACTGGAGCGTGGCGCTGCCGGTGCTGCGTCCCGGCCTCTCGTTCCTGGGCATCTACACGTTCGTCAGCACTTGGAACGACTACCTGTGGCCGCTCATCGTGCTGACCAACCCGGAGAAGGTCACGTTGCAGGTGGCGCTCTCGCAGCTCAACGGCACCCACCAGCTCGACTACAGCCGGATCGTCACCGGCGCGCTGCTGGCCATGTTCCCGCTCGTCATCGCGTTCACCATCTTCGCGCGCGGCTTCATCGCCGACCTCGCGAAGGGCGCGTTCAAGGGGTGAGCATGCCGCCCGCGTACGAGCTACGGGCGGTAGAGACGGAGTTCGCCGTGTCACGAGAGACCTTTCGGGTAAGGGTCGCTCGTCGTGGCGTTGCTTCGAGGCATATTTGCCCGCGTCCGCGTCAGCGGCGGACCGTATGCTCCCGCGGGCACCGCTCCCGGCCGGCGGCTCGCAGCGCTCGCCGACCCCCCGGCCGTCCACTGCCAGCTCCGCGAGACAGGGTCTTCGCGGGCTTTACCTCCGCCGTCCTGACGCAGCGTTACCAGCCCAGGGGCGGGACTTCGTTTGCTTTCCGGGTCGCCGATCCGGGAACGGGCATTGTGGACAAACGTCGACCACCGCCTCGCGGGAGCCCAATCAACCCCGCCCCCTTTCCGCCCTGGCCGGTGGCGCGTAGGGGTGCCGTGACCAACGGCGGATGGGTGAGGCCGCGGGAGCAGCGGTCTGGACCACGACGGACATCGCGGTAGCTCAAATCTAAATAGGGCTCGAAGCCACCCCGACTCTGAAAGCTCCTGAGCGCTCGGGTGAGGCTGCTCCCGCGGCCTCCCCCGTCCCGCCGCCGGTAGACGCGCGCGGGTGGCTTTGCTCTGCTCCCCCATAGTGGTCACCCATGCTCGGGCGCGGGCTCGACCGCCCAGCCGCCCTCATAGGGTGCGGAGCAAGGGCACCCGCGACACCCGACCTCACCGGATTGCCCACTGCCCCGCGCGCACGACGGCGTGGGCCGCGGAAGTCTCCGTCTGGGACCGCCCTTGGAAAGCCGGCCCGCCGATCAGCGGAGGAAGAGCTCGATCACCGGGACCTCGACGTCGGGGCGGCGCACCGGCAGCTCCAGCGTCACCGTGCCGGCCGGCTGGCTCTCCGCGACGGTCGCGTAGGCCGCGCCGCGGCTGGGATCCGCGACCGTCCAACGGACTTCGGCGCCGTCATGCAGAAACTGGGCGTACTCCAGGCGCTCGGCCAACCCGGGTAGATGGACCGCGTCGAACGGCCACGCGAACAGGTGCAGGTAAAGCCGATCGCCGCGCTGGGTGTAGCGGCAGTCGGGCGGCGCGGTGAACGTGCTGGGGCCGGCGCCGTAGATGGAGCGGCCGTGCAGGCGCATCCACCGGCCGATGCCGCGCAGGGTCTCGACCGCCCGCGGGTCGAACTGGCCGCGGGCGGTGGGGCCGACGTTGAGCAGGAAGTTGCCGTCCATGGAGACGGTGTCGACGAGCATCCGCACCAGCAGGTCGACCGACTTGAAGTCGGTGTTGTCGCGGTCGTAGCCCCAGGTGCCGTTGAGGGTCTGGCAGGCCTCCCACCGGACCGGCTCGCCGTCGCGGGTGAGTGGCTTGCTCGGCTGGTACTGCTCCGGCGTCACGAAGTCGCCGGGCACGTCGAGCCGGTCGTTGACGAGCGCGCCGGGCTGGAGCTCGCGCACCATCGCGAGCAGCTCGGCGCTGCCCCAGTCGGCCGCGCCCTTGCCGCCCCACACGCGCTGGCCGTAGTGCGTGTGGTCGACGTACGAGAAGTCGAGCCACAGCTCGTCGAGCCTGCCGTAGCCGGTGAGCAGCTCGCGCACCTGGCCGTGCAGGTATTCGCGGTAGCGGGCGATGTCGCGGGGCTCGGCGCGCAGCGTTTCGTTGTCACGCTCGGGGTGCAGGCCGTCGATCGGGAAGTCGGGGTGGTGCCAGTCGATCAGCGAGTGGTAGAAGCCGACGCCGAGATCCCGCTCGCGCAGCGCGGCCACGAGCGGGGCGACGAGGTCGCGGCCCCACGGCGTGTTGGTGGCCTTGTAGTCGCCGAGGGCGGTGTCCCACAAGCAGAACCCGTCGTGGTGCTTGGTGGTGACCACGACGTAGCGGGCGCCCACGTCGGCCGCGTGCTCCGCCCACTCGGCCGGGTCGTAGAGATCCGGCATGAAGTGCGCGAAGTAGCGCTGGTAGTCGGCGTTGGAAATCCGCTCGTGGTGGCGGATCCACTCGCCCCGCGCCGGCAGCGCGTAGAGGCCCCAGTGGATGAACAGCCCGAAACGCCGCTCGCGGAAGGCATCCTGCACCTCATGATCTTATCCGCCCCGCACCCTTTTTAGGGAAGGCTTTACGTGCGAACACCGCCGGCTCGCATACGGTAGGAGAATGTCCGATGTGGATCGGGGGGCCATGGACATCCGGCTGTTGGGTCCCGTCGAGGTGTGGCGTGACGGCGCTCGCCTCGGCCTCGGCCCGCGCAAGCAACGGTTTTGCCTCGCGCTGCTGGCGATGGAGGTCAACCGCGTGGTCAGCGTCGACCGGCTGGTCGACCTCACGTGGCCGGCCCACCCGCCCCGGACGGCGCGGCACGCCATCGCGGTCAACATCTCGCGGTTGCGGGCGGTGCTCCGCCCCGGCCAGGTCGAGCTGGCCGGCCACGGCGACGGATACGCGCTGCACGCCGACCCGCACTGCGTCGACGTGCACCGGTTTCGCGTACTGGTCACGCAGGCGCTGGAGTGCGCGGTCCAGGCCGACCGGCTCGGCCCGCTGCGCCGTGCCCTGGCCATGTGGCGCGGTGCGGCGCTCACCGGCGCCGGGCCGCCTGAGGTCGTCGAGCGGCTCACCCACCGCCTCGCCCAGGAGCGCCTCGCGGCCGAGGAGGAGCGGGTGGACGCCGAGCTGCACACTGGCAACCATCTCGGCGTCCTCGGCACGCTCGTCGAGCTCGTGGCGCAGCACCCGTACCGGCAGCGGCTCGTCGGCCAGCTCATGCTGGCGCAGTACCGGGCCGGCCTGATCGCGGACGCGCTCGCCACCTACCGCGCCGCGCGCGCGGCCATGGCCGGCGGCACCGGCTTGGATCCGGGGCGGGGGTTGCGCGAGCTGGAGCACGCCATCCTGCGCGGCGACCCCCGCCTCGACCTCTACTCCACCACCTGACGGGCGGCGGCCAGCTCGGCCTCCGTCGCGGCGCCCAGCTCCTCGAAGTAGGACGGGTGACGCCGGATTTCCTTCCGCTGGATCTCCACCTCGGCCGCGTGCCACACCTCGACGAGGCCGGTCCGCTCCTTGCAGCGGACGTCGGCGACGGCCACCGCCTTCTCGTCGCCCGACGCTCCAGCGCCGTCACCCGACGCTCCAGCGCCGTCACCCGACGCTTCGGCGGCGTCGTCCGACGCTTCGGCGGCGTCGTCCGCCCACCATCGCGCGTCGGACATGGCCGCGAAGGGAGTCGCGTAGTCGAAACCCATGCCGCGCAGGCATTCGCGCCACGCGCCCATCGCGGACGCGACCGGCGGCACCTGCTGGGCGTCGTCGAGTGAGTCGCGGCTCAGCCGGTCGACGAGCTCCAGGTCCGGACTCCGGGCCGGCTGGAGCCGCGTCGCCGCCTCGTCCGCGCAACCGCCCGGCCCGAAGGCCGCCGCCGTCTGGCTCTCGGTGAGGGTCCCTTCGCGCGCGTCGTACCGGCGCTCGACCGCCAACGGGGTGAGCAGCCCGGCCGGCGCGTGGTAGCCGACCCGCTCGGCGACGCCCATCTCGACGACCCCGTAGCGCCGGCGGTTGCGCAGATCCTTCAGGTTGGTGGGTCGCTCGATGGCCTCCCACGTCTGCCCTCTCGCCTCCATACACTCGCGGGTGAGCAGGTCCTTGGCGTTCTCTATCGCGTATAGCCCGGCCAGCGAATGCGTGTACGCGTCGAACGGCAGGCGCAGGCCCTCGACCCGCGCCGTCGGCGCGAAGGGGTCGACGGGAGCACCACAGCCGACCACCAGTAGCGCGGCTACGAGAACGCGCGCCGATCGCAGAATCATCTCTCCTCGCTCCCTTGTCGACAGACACTGGGACGCCGGGTGAGCCCCGGCGTCCCAGCAGTTGTGGGTCAGATGCGCTTCAGCGAGCTGGCCTTGTTGGAGAAGCCGTTGTTGCCGAAGTCCGAGTCGTAGGACGCGCCCTGCGCCGTGTACGTGGTGGCGCCGGCGCACCCGGGGATGTCCCACATCTTGACGCGGTGGCTCCGGTAGTTCCGCATCGCGTTGGCGTCGTTGTTGATGCCGGAGCCGAGGTTGGTGCAGGACGTGCCCGGCGCGTACGTGAACTGGTCGCCGTTGTAGCCGGCGGACTCGTACAGGCAGAACCTGTTGGCGGGGCAGTCCGCGAGGGCGGGCGCCCCGGCCACGCCGAGCGAGAGCGCCGACATCGCGGCGGCCGCGAACACCGCCGCGACAGCCCGCTTCATCCGGTAAGCCTTCATTCTGATCTGGACCTCCTCAGGTCGACCGTGCTTGTGCGGCTACCGTCGCCCCGACCGCTCATAGTCCGTTCAGAGCCCGATCACAGCACGGGCCACTTGACAAACATTTAAGGTCGCCGGTCTCGCGGAACGCGTTTCCCTGTACCACGATGACCATGACGGCGCGGAGGAGGCGGATGAGCATGCGCGTGCTGCTCGTGGAAGACGACGCCCGGTTCGCGGCCGCGTTGATCGCCGCCCTGCGTCGCAGCGGATACGACGTGGAGCACGCCACCACCGCGGCGGCCGCGCTCGCCGCCCCGCCGGCCGACCTGGTCCTGCTCGACGTCGGCCTGCCCGACGGCGACGGGATGGACGTGTGCCGCACGCTGCGCGGCCAGGGCGACGGGGCGATCATCATGCTGACCGCGCGCGGCGAGGAGCGCGACCGGGTCGCCGGGCTGCGCGGCGGCGCCGACGACTACGTGGTCAAGCCGTTCGGCTTCGCCGAGCTCCAGGCGCGCATCGAGGCGGTGCTGCGGCGGGCGCGGCCGCGGCCGGAGGGCGTGCGCACCGTCGGCCGCCTCCAGGTCGACCTCGACCGCCACGAGGTCACAGTGGACGGTCAGCCGATCACGTTGACCCGCAAGGAGTTCCACGTGCTCATGCTGTTGACCGCCGAGCCGGGCACGGCCGTGCGGCGCGAGCGGCTGCTCACCGAGGTGTGGCACACCTCGTGGCGGGGCACCTCGCGTACTCTCGACGTCCACATGGCGACGCTCCGCGGGAAGATCGGCGCGGGCGCGCAGATCGAGACCATCCGCGGTGTCGGATACCGCATCGCGCCGCGGCAGTAGCAGCAGCACCGGAGGGCTTCGTGCAGCGCCGACTCCTCATCACGTACGTCACCCTGCTCTTCGCCGTGCTCGCCGGCCTCAGCGTGCCGCTGGGCGTCACGATCGCCTCGCGTAACGCGCAGGAGATGTTCATCGACCGGCGCGGCGACACGGCCCGCTTCGCCTCGCTCGCCGAGCCGGCCCTGCGCACCGACTACAAGGACGCGCTGCGGACGGAGCTGGAGCAGTACGACGCCATGTACGGCATCGCCGCCGCGGTGGCCGGCCGCGACGGCCAGCTCTTCATCACGTCGCGGCTCGACTTCGACGTGCACGCGTCGCCGGTGCGCGAGCGGATCGAGGCGGCGCTCTCCGGCGAACGCGCGGGCCTCGACGGCGGCCTGTGGCCGTGGCGCGACGACCCGCTCGTCGTCGCCGAGCCGGTCGGCCGGGGCGGCGAGATCATCGGCGTCGCGGTGACCGTCTCCCCCTCGGCAGCGCTGCACGAGGTCACGATGCGCAGCTGGGCCCTGCTGGTCGGGCTGAGCCTGCTGGTGCTGGCCATCGGGGTGGCCGCCGCGGTGCCGCTCGCCCGGTGGATGCTGCGGCCGGTGCGCGACCTCGACAGCGCCGCGCTCGCCTTCACCGACGGCCGCTTCGGCGACCGCGTGCCCGGCGGTTCCGGCCCGCCGGAGCTGCGGCAGCTCACCGCCACGTTCAACCGGATGGCCGAACGGATCTCCACGCTCGTCGAGCGGCAGCGCAGCTTCGTCTCGTACGCCAGCCACCAGCTGCGGACACCGCTGGCCACGATGCGGCTGAGCCTGGAAAACCTCGGCCCGTCGGTGCGGCGGGAAGGGCTCGACGACTACCGCATGGTGGCCGAGGAGATCACCCGGATGGGCGAGATGTGGGACGCCCTGCTGACCTACGCGCGGGCCGAGGCCACCGCCGACGACGCGGTCGAGGTCGACGCGGCCGCCGTCGCCGACGAACGGGTGGCGATCTGGCGCCAGGCCGCGGGCCTCGCCGGGGTCGAGCTGGCCCGCCACGGCCCGGACCAGATCCCGGTACGCGCCGCGACACAGGCCCTGGATCAGACGCTGGACGCCCTGATCAGCAACGCGATCAAGTTCGCCGGCGAAGGCGCGCACGTCACGGTGGCGGTCGAGCCCGCGGGCCCCGACCTCGTGCACATCCACGTGGTGGACGACGGCCCCGGCATCCCGGCCGGCGACCTGGCACGGGCGGCGCATGCGTTCTGGCGCCACCCGGCCAGCCAAAACACCGAAGGCTCCGGCCTCGGCGTCACGATCGCCGACGCCCTGGTCACCGCCTCCGGCGGCCGCCTCGACCTGATGCCGGCCCACCCGCACGGGCTGCACGCCCGCATCACCCTGCCCGCGGCGAGGCTCTCGTGAGAGGCCGCCGCGCCACCACACTCCTGCTGCTGGCCGCCCTCACCACCGCCTGCGACGGCGGCGACGCGGGTCCCGAGCGGCTGGTCATCGCCGGCGGCGGCGCGGGAGACGTCTACAACGCGCTCGCGCACGCCCTGGCCGACGCCGCGCGCGACGAGGTCACCGGCGAGGTGCGGGTACTGCCGACCGAGGGCTCCATCGACAACCTGCGGGCGGTCGCCGAGGGCCAGGCCGACGTCGGTTTCGCCACAGTGGACGCCACCTCGCAGGCCGCGCAGGGCGAAGGCCCGTTCTCCGGCGCACTGCCGATCGTGGCGCTGGCCCGGCTCTACGACGACTACCTCCACATCGTGGTCCGCGCCGACAGCAAGGTCCGCCAGCTCCGCGACCTGGCCGGCCTCGACATCTCGACCGGCCCGCCCGGCTCCGGCACGCACACCATCGCGTCCCGCGTGGTGCAGGAGGCCGGCCACGACATCAACACCTTCCAGGAGCACCACCTCACGCTCGCGCGGTCGACCGAGGCACTGGCCACCCGCGACATCGCCGGCTTGTTCGTCACCGGCGGCCTGCCGATGCCCGCACTCGTCGACATGTCCAAGCACACGCCGTTTCGCCTGCTCACGCTCAGCGACCAGATCGACCGCCTCCAGGCCCGGTACGGCGAGATCTACCAGGCGAGGACCATCCCGGCGACGAGGACCTACGCGATTCCGGCGAGCGTCAAGCAGCCCGACCCGGTCGACACCCTCGGCGTGACCAACGTCCTGGTGGTGCGGCGCGCCCTGCCGGAAAAGACCGCCTACCGCCTGACCGAGCTGCTCTTCGCGGCCAAGCCGCGCCTGGTGGCGGCCCACGAGGAGGCGCGGCGGCTCGACCACCGATCCGCGCTCGCCACGTATCCGGTCCAGCTACACCCGGGCGCCGCCACCTACTACCGCGACCACAAGATCATGGCCGGGTCGCCGTAACGGTTCCTTGTCATATGCCCCGGTCCGCGTCACCTGCGGACCGTATGCTCCCGCGGGCACCGCTCCGGCCGGCGGCTCGCAGCGCTCGCCGAAACCCCCGGCCTCCACTGCCACCTCCGCGGTGCAAGCCCAAGGCGAGACCCATCTGCCTTTGAGGCGCTTCTCCGTTCCTTTCGGGTTGTTTCGTGGTTGCGGTTAGTGCGCCTCCGGCGGAGCCTCGGGCTCCGGCCGGGCCGTCCCGGCTTGTTCACGGTCTTGGTGGGTGGTTGCGGTGGGAGCCGGGCTTCGCCCGCTGGCTGCGGCCTAGGGGGTTGGCCGGCCCGCGAACACCATGATCGGCGGATCGCCGGGCCACTTTCCCAGTGTTTGGGGGATGTGGCTCGGTATGTGGGCGGCGTCATGATCGTTAGCCCGGAACCCGTGTGACACGCCGGCGAGAACACGGGTTTTGGGCTAACGATCACCGAAGCGCCGTGGATACCGGGCTTGCGAAGCCTTGCTTGGCCCGGCCTCGAGCCGGCCAAACCGCGAAGGTCGAGGGGCCACTACGCGTAACAAGATCTACCCGCGTTCCCACAGCGGACGGGTGAGGCCGCGGGAGCGGCGGTCCGGACCCAGTGCCACTCACCCTCAGTTGATCATTCCCCGCCCGCACAGGATGGGCCGACCTCGCCGGCCACCGTCTGTGACACAGCGTCAGCGGGCTCAGCTGAGAACATTCAGATCTAGGACAGTTCGGGTTGATATAGCGCCCCAACTCTCCAAGATCTCGAATCTTGGGCCGGGCGCACGGCGGCGGCGGTTACTCAGGGCGACGAAGTCCTGTTTGGATCTCCCGCCGCCTGTTCGGTAACCGGCATTGTGGACAAACACCGGTGGCCGCGCATCCGACGGCCGCAAAGGGAGTGACCGCGACCAAACCCGCGGCAGCTGCGGATCAGACCATGGTCAACTTGCGGTGAGTGGCATCGGGTCCGGACCACGACGCACGTCGCGGTCTCTCGGGCTTGCGGCGCGGAGGTGGCAGCGTAGGTCGGGGATCTCGGCGAGCGCTGCGAGCCGCCGACCTGCGCGGTCTCCGGCGGGAGCGGCGGTCCGCAGCTGACGCGGACCCGGGAAAAGGACTTGGCTCGGCGCTCAGAGGCGTTGGAGGGTGAAGGAGTTGAGGAACCAGCCGCCCCTGCCCTCGGGCGGGGAGAGCCGGATGGTCTGTGGGCCCGCCGGCAGCGTGACCGCCTCGGTGGCGCGGACGGTGGTCCAGTGGCCGTTCGTGTTTACCGGCTGCGTGTAGGTGCGGCCGCCGGCGGACAGGGCGATGCGCGCGGTCTTGGTGACCGGGAACGTCGCGGCGCGGTAGCTGACCTGGTATCGGCCGGCCGCCGGCACCTCGACGCGATAGTCGACGTCGCCGCGGAGGTGACCGAAGCGGGTTTCGTCGGCGATGACGAAGCCGTCGCCGGGTGTCTGGTCGTATCCGCAGGTGGTGCCGTCGGCGGTGGCACCGCAGTCTTGGACGGTCACGTCCGAGACGACCTCGTGCGCGGCCGACCCGCGGCCCGGCCGCACTGTGGTGGTGACGATGCTGGAGCGCTCCGCCTGGATGGTGACCGCGCGGCCCGGGGTCGCCGGCAGCACCACCGGGGCCGGGTCGAAGAGGTCGGTGGTGTCCACTGAGTACATCCACTGGTCGAGGTGTTGCCCGGCCTCGGTGCGTGCCGCGTGCATGCCGGTGACCCAGGCGCGGTGGGCGCTGTCGACCGGGCCGAGGCGGTGTTGCGGGAAGGCGGTGTCCACTATGGGCAGCAGTTTGCGACCGAGGTCTACCGGGTTGCCGACCTGGAACGCCAGGCCGCCGCCGGTCGGGACGGCGCGCACGGCGAGCAGCGTGCCGCCGAAGGCCAGCGCGACGACGTCTTTGCTGGCGGGGTCCTGTGCCAGGCCGATGATGGCGAGCAGGTGGCGCGGCTGGAGGATGTCGTAGTCGGGCGGGCAGGGCTTGCCCCACGCGCGGCGGGCGCCGGCGACCGCCCGCAGCCGGTCGAGCGGCTGGCCGGGGCGGAGGCGGCAGTCGCCGCTCGCGAGCCGGCGCCGGCCGTCCGCGGCGGTGTAGACGGCGAGGGGCCCGCCGCGGAAACCGTCCGATCTGGACACCCAGAGGTTGCCGGCGTGGTCGTAGAGGAACGAGTTGTACTCGAAGAAGGCGCCCTTGCCGTCGTCATTGCGGTCGCCGGGGATCACCGGGGCGGAGACCGGGGCGATCTGCTCCTTGGCGGCGTCGTAGCGGAACTCCTGGACGAGCTGGTGGTAGAACTTTCCCTCGCCGCGGTCGACGTCGAGCCCGATCGCGAACCGCTCCGCGCCGCCGCTGCCGGTCGGGTCGACCCGCACCTCGCGGACCGACACCTGGCCGTCGCGGACCCGCGGGTACCGGTACTCCGCGGTCACCTCGGCGGTGAACCGGCCCTCCCGGTCGGGCCCGCTCAGCCGCACCGCGAGGAGGCCGCCGTTGGCCTTGCCTTGGCGGCCGGCCCGCGCGACGAGGATGTGCCGCGATCGGGGCAGGGTGGCCAGGTCGTTGAAATCGCCGCCGTGCACGGCGCCGCCGACCGGCGCCACCCGCCACTGGCCCTCCACAGTGGTCAGCAGGCCGAAGGCGGGCCAGCCGTCGAGCGGCGCGTCGCGGGCCGGCCGGGTCACGAACGCGACACCGCCGTCGACCGGCTCCAGGTCGGCCACGGAAGGGGCGCCGGACCGGACCGGTCCTATCTGGATGGTGGCGAACGTGCCCGCCGCCGGCCGGTAGGCCGCGACCGTCGCGCGGTCGGCGGTGGGCGCGCTGAAGTCGGTCTTGTGTGACGCGCCGGCCACGAGCACCGTGCCGTCGGCGGCGAGCGCGCTGCGGTAGGCCTGCACGCCGGGCGCGAAGTCCCACCCGGGCACGGCCGCCTGAGTCGCCGCCTGCCCGGACGGCGCGGTGGTGCCCAGCGAGCCGAAGGTGCCGTCGCGCCCGTGCAGTGTGACCGTGGCGAACGCCGGCACCCGTGTCGCCGGAGGCTGAGGCTCCGGCCGGGAGACGATCCATGCCGCACCGGCACCCGCGACGACGAGCGCGACCCCGGCGGCCGTGATCACCTTGGTGGCTCTCACGCCCGCCAAGGTACCGGCTCGCCGCCGCCCCCGCCGCCCGCGTTTCCGAAGCATCCTCACACTCCGGCGCGCCCGCGCCGGCGGCCATCCGGACCCCCGGCTATGCTGGCGCGCGTTCCGCCCCCGCCGCTCTCCCCGCTCACCGAAGGGTGCCGCACATGGCCGACCAGCAGGACATCTCCACGCTGGACACAAGCGTGCCGCAGACGGCCCGGATCTGGAACTACCTGCTGGGCGGCAAGGACAACTTCGCCGCCGACCGCGCGGTCGGCGACCAGATCATCCAGTCGCTCCCCCAGCTCGCCGACAGCGCGCGCCTGTCCCGCGCCTACCTGACCCGCGCGGTGCGCTACCTGGCCGGCGAGGCCGGGGTGCGCCAGTTCCTGGACATCGGCACCGGCCTGCCCACCGCCGACAACACGCACGAGGTCGCCCAGGCGACGGCGCCGGACTCCCGCGTCGTCTACGTCGACAACGACCCGCTCGTGCTGGCGCACGCGCGCGCCCTGCTCACCAGCAGCCCGCAGGGCGCCACCAGCTACGTCGACGCCGACCTGCGCGACACCGACACCATCCTGCGCGAGGCGGCGAAGACCCTCGACCTGACCCGGCCGGTGGCACTCATCCTGATGGGCATCCTCGGCCACATCGAGAGCGACGCCGAAGCCAAGGCGATCATCGACCGCACCATGGCCGGCCTGCCCTCCGGCAGCTTCCTCGCCATGTACGACGGCAGCGACACCAGCGAGGCGGTCACCGAGGCCGTGCGGATCTGGAACGTCTCCGCCAACCCGAAGTACCACCTGCGCAGCCCGGAGCGGATCGCCTCGCTCTTCGCGGGCCTGGAGCTCGTCGAGCCCGGCGTGGTGTCGGTAAACGAGTGGAAGCCGGACCCGACGACCCCGCCCGAGGTCATCGACCAGTACTGCGCCGTCGGCCGCAAGCCGTAGAGACCCTAGCAGGGCGCAAGGGGTGAGCGGGACCAGCGGCGGACGGGTGAGGCCGCGCGAGCGGCGGTCTGGACCACGACGGACAGGGCGGTAGCCGCGCTCAGCTCATCGGCAGGACGCGGGCTACGCGGATGGAGGTCCCGCCGCCGGCGGCCGGGTAGGCGGCGCTGCCGTCGGCGTAGGGCTTGAAGGCCTGGTAGTTGTGGTCGCGCACGTTGACGGTGAACTGGCCGCCCACCGCCTTGCCGCTGCCCGCGTCGTACACCTGGGCGGCCATCGCGGAACCCGAGCCCCAGGCCAGCAGCATGCGGCCGGTGCCGTAGCCGACCAGGTGCGGATGGCCGGACCTGGCCGAGGTGTTGACGGTGGCGTCCGCCGCCCCGGTGGTGAAGTGGGCGAGGCGCACGCGGCCGCCCTGGCTCCACGCGATCCAGTAGCCGCGGGTCTTGGCCAGCACGAGGTCGCCGCCGAAGAGGGTGCCGTCGCAGGTGCCGGAGGCGACCGTGCGGTACGGGGCCGGCCGTGCGATGCGGCAGGCGTTGTCGGTCGCGCACACGCTCACGTAGTGCTTGGTGCGCGGGTCCCACACGACGCGCGCCGTCCAGCTGTGGCTGCACCCGACCTCGAAGCTGTCGCGGTGTCCCGAGGCCAGGGTGCCGTTAGCGTTGACCACCTGGAGCCGGTCGCCCTCGTGGATGTCGACGCAGCTGCCGTTGCGCACCGTGATGGCGACGCCGAAGTAGGCCGCGTAGCTCTTGCCGTCGGACGCGAGCCGGCCGTGGTGCTGGTACCACCAGACGAACCGGGCGCCGTCGTCGTAGCCCTCCCGGCCGCCGCCGAGGTTGGTGACCTGCCGGTCCCAGACCTGCTTGCCCGAGTTGTCGAAGCGGATCATGTGCATGGTGTTGCAGGGGCTGGACGAGCCGCCGCACAGCGGGCCGGTGCCGCAGCTGCCCTTGCGGGTGAGCAGCAGCACGCCGCCGTTGCTGTCGGCCTGCACGTCCTGGAGGTCGATGCCGGTGAAGCTCGTCGGCTTGCCGACCAGCTTGTCGGCGCAGTCGAGCTTGCCCAGGTAGACCCGGCCGTTCGTGCCCAGCCACGCCAGCCAGGAGCCGCCGCCGGGGGTGGCCGCGATCGCCATGGGCAGCGGGTCGGTGTCGCCCTCCGACCCGTAGCCGGTGACCCCGACACCGACCTTGACCTCGGTGACCTTCACGACCGGCTTCGCGCTCACGGGTCGGGCGCACGTGCCGGCCGTCTTGGGCGCGGCCGAGGTCGTCGGCGTCGGGGTGGCGGTGGGCGTCGCGGCCGGCGGGGCGAGCGAGCCGTCCGGCTGGACCCCGGCGGGTGTGCTCGGCACGCCCGCGCCGCGGGCCTCCTCGGACGGGGCGGCGGCGGACAGCGCCGCGACGGTGCCGAGCCCGGTGACGGCCGCGAGGCCGACGACGGCTATGACCACGAGCCGCCGCCGGACCTTGGCACGGCCCTGGCGGCGACCCTGGGGATATTGGTCGACGTCACTCATTGGAGCAACAGACTACGGGCCGCCGGCCGCCGGCCCGCGCATGGGTCAGGCGGCGCGGCGCTGGCGCGGTACGCCTCGCTTGGGCAGCTCCACGACCTGGTCCCGCCGGCCGGGGACGCGGGCCTTGGGCACCTCGATCAGCTCGTCGATGTTGAACGGTCCACCCATGGTCGCCCGGTGCTGCGCCATGTGCGCCCGCATCCCGGCCTCCCAGATCGCCTGGTCGATGTCGGGCGGGGCGATCCACCGGTGCGAGTGGTCGCTGTAGTGCAGGTGCTCGTCGCCACGATGCATAACGCTCATGCCCACAGGCTTGTCGCACCGGCCGTCCGAGAGATCCGCCACCTCAACGAGATCACAACAAGACATACGCCAGGGGTGGCGGATCTCGAACGGCCGCCGGGGAACTTTCGGCGGGCGGGTGTCGACCAACCTTCCTGACCGAGTTGATCGTGGGAAGGCTTGTTCGATGATCGTGAGGAAGATGGGGCGCCACGCGCTGCTCCTGGTGGCGGCCGTGCTGCTCCTCGGTGCGTGCGGCGACGACGCCGACCCGGAGGCGGCCGCCGCCGGCCCGTCCACGTCACCCTCCGCGGCCGGGCAGCCGCTCGCGGTGAAGGACATGTGGGTGAAGACAGCGGCATCCGGGATGTCCGCGACGTTCGGCACGCTGCTGAACACGAGCGGCACCGACGTCACCGTCGTCAAGGCGACCTCCACCGCGTCGCCGATGATGGAGCTGCACGAGGTGGCCACTGTGGACGGCAAGATGGTGATGCGCCCGAAGGACGGCGGCTTCACCATCCCGGCCGGCGGCTCGCACGAGCTCAAGCCGGGCGGCGACCACCTGATGATGATGGACATCACGACGCCGGTGACCGCGGGCACCGAGGTCACGATCACGTTGACCTTCGCCGACGGCGGGACGATGGAGTTCACCGCGCTGGGCAAGGACTTCGCCGGCGGCAACGAGAGCTACCAGCCGCACATGCCCGGCATGTCGGCGTCGCCCAGCATGAGCATGGGCGGGTGACCGGGCCGACATGACCGATCCGACTCCCCCCGCGTCCGTCAGCCGCCGGCGGCTGCTGACCGGCGGGGCCCTGACCGTCGGCGGCGCGGTCGCCGGCGCCGCGGTCGCCCACGGCGCCACCGGTGGCGGCGGCGGTCCGGCACCCGCCACCGCCGCGCCGCTGGTGTACGGCGACCAGACCGTCCCGTTTCACGGCGTGCACCAGGCCGGGATCGACACGCCCGCGCAGGCACATGCCGCGTTCGTCGCGTTCGACCTGGTGCCTGGCGTGGATCGGGCGGCGCTCGGGCGCATGATGCGGCTGCTCACCGACGACGCCGCCCGGCTCACCCAGGGCCGGCCGGCGCTCGCCGACACCGAACCCGACCTGGCCGCCCTCCCGGCCCGGCTCACCATCACGTTCGGCTTCGGGCCCCGGTTCTTCGCCGCCGCCGGGCTCGACGCGCTGCGGCCGGAGTCGGTCGCGCCGCTGCCCGCGTTCGCCATCGACCGGCTCGAGGAGCGCTGGAGCGGTGGCGACCTGCTCATCCAGGTCTGCGCCGACGACCCGCTCACCGTCACGCACACCCAGCGGATGCTCCTGAAGGACACGCTCGCGTTCGCCCGTCCACGATGGACACAACGGGGGTTCCGGCGGGGCCGGGGCACCCAGGACGACGGCGTCACGCAGCGCAACGTCATGGGCCAGCTCGACGGCACCCGCAACCCGCCGCCGGGCAGCCCGGAGTTCGACGGGGCGGTCTGGGTCGACAGTGGACCGTCGTGGCTGCGGGGCGGCACCACGCTCGTGGTCCGGCGGATCCGCGCGGAGATGGAGAAGTGGGACGCCGTCGACACCGCCGGCAAGGAGTTCGCGGTCGGCCGCCGGCTCGACACCGGGGCGCCGCTGACCGGCTCGCACGAGCGCGACCTGCCCGACTACGCGGCCACGAACGAGCTTGGTCTCACCGTCATCTCCGAGGCCTCGCACATCGCGCGGGCGCACGTCGACGACGACCGGCAGCGAATCTTCCGCCGCCCGTACAACTACGACGAGCCCCCCGGCCCGGACGGTCGCCCGGACATGGGCCTCGTCTTCGCCGCGTACCAGCGGGACGTCGGCGCCCAGTTTCTGCCCATCCAGCGCAACCTCGCCGAGGCCGACCTCATGAACGACTGGATCACGCCTACCGGCTCCGCCGTCTTCGCCGTCCCACCCGGCTGCGCGGAGGACGGGTGGATCGGCGAGACACTCCTCAGCTGAGGGCCGGTGGCGCGGTCGTGCTCGCCCGTCGGGCACGGTGACGCCCATCTCCTGCGCCACGGTGACGCCCGTCGATTCGAGTTGGTCAAGGGCTTGACTTAAAGGGTTAAGTACCGCAGCATCCTGGACGCGCTCCCATTGATGGTCACCTCTCACTCCCAGAGGAGATCCTCATGAAACGTCGACATGCCCTGCTCACCTCCGCGGCAGCCGAGGCGCTGCTGACGTCTGCCTACAAAGCACACCTGCTGTCGGTGACGCGATGAGGAAGCTGGCCGCCGCCCTCCTCGCCATCCTGACCGCGGCGCTGGTCCACACCGTGGCCAAGCCGGCGCTCTCGGCCGCCGCCGCCCCGGTGCGCATCATGCCGCTCGGCGACTCGATCACCGCCGGCACCGGCTGCTGGCGGGCCTACCTGTGGAACAGGCTCCAGACCACCGGGTACACGAACATCGACTTCGTCGGCGGGGTGTCCGACGGCGGCGGCTGCAACCCGGGCTTCACGTACGACCACGACCACGAGGGCCACGGCGGCTTCTCCGCCACCGGCATCGCCGACAACAACCAGCTCCCGCCGTGGCTGGCCGCTGCCAACGCGGACGTCGTGGTCGTGCACCTGGGCACCAACGACATGTGGGGCGGCCACATCCCGCTTCAGAACAAGCTGAACGCGTTCACCAAGCTCGTCGGCCAGATGCGCGCCGACAACGCCAACATGAAGATCATCGTCGCGCAGATCATCCCGATGGCCGCGTCGGCCTGCGCCACCTGCCCGGCCGACGTGGTGGCGTTCAACAACGCGATCCCCGGCTGGGCGGCCGGTCTGACCACCGCGCAGTCGCCGATCGTCGTCGCCGACCTGTGGACGGGCTTCAACACGGCCACCGACACCGGCGACGGCGTACACCCGAACGACGCCGGCTACCGCAAGATGGCCAACAGCTGGTACCCGGTCCTCAGCCGGGTCCTGGACGGCGGCGTCCCGCCGACGCCCACGCCGTCGGTTTCCCCCACGCCGTCGGTTTCCCCCACGCCGTCGGTCTCTCCCACGCCGTCGCCGACCGGCGGTGGCGGGCGTTGCACCGCGACCTACCGGGTCACTTCACAGTGGACCGGCGGCTTCCAGGGCGAGGTCGCCGTCACGAACACCGCCACCACGGCCGCCTCCGCCTGGACCGCGAGCTTCAGCTTCGCGAACGGCCAGCGGATCAGCCAGTCCTGGAACGCGACGGTCGCCCAAAGTGGAGCCTCGGTGACCGCTCGAAACGTCAACTGGAACGGCGGGTTGTCCCCGGGCGCCTCAGCCACGTTCGGCTTCATAGCCTCGTGGAACGGCACCAACACCGCCCCAACCCCCACCTGCGCGACGACCTGACAGCTCGGCCGGCGGTCGTGACGGCGGCCGCCGGCCCCGCGGCGTCGCCGGCCGGCGCGCGCCGAAGCTGCTCAGCGCCGTTTCCAGCAGGGGCAGCGCGTGCAGCACCTGGCGGGTGCGGATCAGCGCGTCCCACACCCGCTCGAACTTCTTCCACGCGCCCGCGTAGGCCAGGTGCCGCAGCCGGTCGCCGAGCCGCTCCTTGGCCGCCGCGCCCCGCCACAGGTTGCCCCACCGGTAGAAGTCGCGGTACGCCCGCCAGTACCCGTCCTCCAGCTGGCGCGGGCTCATGCCGCGCGGCTCGTAGACCACGTGCCGGGTGTCGTACAGCTCCCAGTCGCGGTGCGCGATGCGCCCCTCGGCCTCGATCCGGCGAAACAGGCCGGTGCCCGGGTAGGGCGTCATGATGTGGAACGTGGCGGTCTCGATGCCCTGCTCGACCGCCCACCCGACGGTGCGGTCGAAGACGTCCGGCCCGTCGGAGTCCAGGCCGAAGACGAAGCTCGCGTTGACCATCGCGCCCGCGTCGTGGATCCGCCGCACCACGGCGGCGTAGTCGCGGCCGACGTTCTGCCGTTTGCGCTGCTCGGTCAGGCCGGCCGCGTTGACCGACTCGAAGCCGACGAACAGGCTGCGCAACCCCGCCTCGAACGCCTTCTCCAGCAGCTCCGGCGCGAGCACGGCATCCACTGTGGACGCCGCTTGGAAGACCCGCCCCATGCCGCGCATCCCGTCGAACAGGGCCGTGGCGAAGCGCCGGTTGCCGAGCAGGTGGTCGTCGAGGAAGTACAGGTGCCGCCCGGGCAGCCGCTCGATCTCGGCGAGGGCGTCGTCGACCGCCTGCGTGTAGAAGGACTTTCCGCCCTCGAAGAACGCGTCCTTGTAGCAGAAGTCGCAGTGGTGCGGGCAGCCACGCGACACGACGATCGAGTTGGGCACGAGGTAGCGGTGCCGCCGGATCAGGTCACGCCTGATCGGCGGTAGCCCGCGCAGGGTGCGGAGCTTCGAGGTGTACCGCTTGAGCGGCTCCCGGCGCCGGAAGTCCGCCAGGAACACCGGCCAGGTGTCCTCGCCGGGCCCGGTGAAGACGGCGTCCGCGTGCCGGGCCGCCTCCTCCGGCAGCGACGTCACGTGCAGGCCGCCGAGCGCGACGAAGACGCCGCGGGCCCGGTACCAGTCGGCCAGCTCGTACGACCGGCGGGCCGACGTCACGTACACCTGGATCACCACGAGATCCGGCAGCGCGCCGTCCTCGGGGTCGAACCGCTCGACGTGCTCGTCGACGATCCGCACGTCGTCGCCGTCGGGCAGGTAGCCGGCGAGCGTGGCCAGCCCGAGCGGCGGAAACAGCGAATACTTGATCGGCCGGAAGAGCGGACTCGTCGCCTCGGTGAGCGCCGGGAGGATCATCAGGACCCGCATGACCTCCGACCGTATGGCCCTCCGCCGGGCCCGGTGGTGGTGGAAGTGTGAAGATGCGGTGGTGAACGCACCGTCCTGCCCCACGCAGACCCGCCTCTACCAGGATGGCGCCGTGGTCGCCGAGGGCTTCCCGGCCGGCGAGGCCGCCGCGAAGCTCGACGAGCACCCCGAGGCCGTGCTCTGGCTCGACCTCGAAGACCCCGACACTGACGACCTGGCGGCCATCGCCGGCCCGTTCCACCTGCACCCGCTCGCGCTGGAGGACGCGGTGCAGGACCACGAGGCGCCGAAGCTCCAGCGCTATCCGGGCCACATGTTCCTCAACGTCTACGCGCTCGACGTCGACGCCGCCGGCGACCGGCTCCGCCTCAGCAAGAACGAGATCAGTGCGTTCGTCACCGAACGGGCCCTGATCACCGTCCGCAAGTCACCCGGCGACACCGCCCCGCTCATCGGCCGGTGGGACGCCGACGCCGGTCTGATCGCCGCCGGCGGCGTCTCCTTCCTCCTCTACGGCCTGCTCGCGGTCGTCGTGGACGGCCAGTTCGCGGCCGCGCAGCGCGTCGACGCGGCCGTGGACGCCATCGAGGACACCTTGCTGGAGGAGGGCGGCGCCCCGCGGCCGGTGCGGATGCGCGGCGTCGCGCTGCGCAAGCTGGTAGCCACCATCCGGCGCCCGGTCGCCCCGATGCCCGACCTGGTCAGCCAGGCCATGCGCACCGACGGCCGCACCGTCGACGAACAGGTCGCGCCCTACTACACCGACGTCGAGGAGCACGCCCGCCACACCGTCGACGAGGTCGAACACCTGCGCGACCGCATCGAGGGCGTCCTCCAGGCCGACCTCGCCGAGCAGGGCAACGTGCTCAACGACATCACCCGCAAGCTCGCCGCCTGGGCCGCGGTCATCGCGGTGCCGACCGCGCTGACCGGCTTCTTCGGCCAGAACCTCCCCTACCCCGGGTACGAGACCACGTGGGGCTTCGTCGTGAGCACGGTCGTGATCGTCGCCTGCGCGTCGGGCCTGTACCTCTACTTGAGACGCCGCGGCTGGCTCTAGCCGGGTCAGGGGTGGTCCCTAGGGCTTTGCCGCGATGTGCCGGCCGGGCTGGCGGTGGAGACTGTCGGGCATGAAGCCGTTGCCCCGGCTGGTCGCCGCACTGACAGCGCTCCTCCTGGTATCCCTGGTGGCGCCGGCGCCGCCGGCGAGCGCGGACCCGCTCCGCTGGACGGACTGTCCAGAGGAGATGGTCCGCGCGGTGCCCGTGGAAGAGCGGCACAAGTACGACTGCGCCACCCACGCGGTGCCGATCGACTACGCGTGGCCCGCCGCCGGCACGGTAGGGATCGCCATGCTGCGGCGCGCGGCCGACGACCCGGCGCACCGCATCGGCTCGCTGTTCGTCAACCCGGGCGGCCCGGGTGGCCGGGGCACGCTGCTGCCGATCGAGCTCGACAGCGTGCTGCCCGCCGAGATCCTGCGCCGCTTCGACGTGGTCGGCTTCGACCCGCGGGGGGTCGGACTGAGCGGCGCGATCCGGTGCTTCGCCACCGGCGAGGAGGCCGAGGCGGTCTACGGCCGGGTCGTCCTGGTGCCGGTCACCCGCCCGGAGATCGCGTCGACGCTGCGGGCCAACCGCGACCTCACCGACGCCTGCGCCGCGCGAGGCGGCCCGCTGCTGCCGCACGTGTCCACATTGAACGTGGCGCGCGACCTCGACCGGCTGCGCGCGGCTGTCGGCGACCGGCGCCTCACCTACCTCGGCTTCTCGTACGGCACGCTGGTCGGCGCCACCTACGCCAACCTCTTCCCGCACCGGGTCCGCGCGGTCGTCGGCGACGGCAACGTCGATCCGGCGCTGCGGACCACGAACGGGCTGGAGTACCTGCGCCAGCGCGCCGCCGGCATGGAGGCGGTCCTCGACGCGTTTCTGAGCCGGTGCGCGGAGGTCGGCGCGCGGTGCGCGTTCAGCGCAGGCGACCCGGCGGCCAAGCTGGCGGCGATCCGCGCGCGGCTGCGACAGGGCCCACTGACCGTCCCAGGGCTCGGGCCGCTCGACCTCAGCACGTTCACCGGCGAGCTTGCGTCCACACTGTACACACCGCAGCTCTACGCACAGCTCGCCGCGCAGCTCCAGGCGGTGTACGAGGCGACCCAGGCCGGCCCGGCGGCCGCGAAGACGTCCGGCACGCCCTACACGGGCAACGAGTCGGAGTTCGCGGTCACCTGCGCCGACGAGCCATACCCGCGAAACCCGGCGATCTTCCCGGCCGTGGCGCCGCTCTGGGAGCACCAGGCGCCGACCTTCGGCCGCGGGCACGCCTTCGGCGCGGTCTTCTGCGCGACGTGGCCGGCTCGCCAGCCAGAGCGCTACGACGGCCCTTGGGACCGGCGCGCCGCCACCCCGCTGCTGCTGTTCGGCAACTACCACGATCCGGCCACCAACTACACGTTCAACCAGCGGATGGCGGCCGAGCTCGACGCGGCCCGGCTGGTCAGCGTCGACGCGTTCGGCCACACCAGCCTCGGCCGGCCGGACCGCCCACGGAGCGGCTGCGCCCAGGCCATCGCGGCCCACTACCTGGTCGACCTCGCGCTGCCACCGCCGGGGACGGTGTGCCCGGCGGAGACGCAGCCGTTCCAGGATTGATGGCGGGCACTGCTTACCCTGACCGCATGTCTTTCACCGCTGCCGTGCGTTCCGTGCTCTCCCAGTACGTCCAATTCGGAGGCCGAGCCCGCCGGTCCGAGTACTGGTGGTTCGTGCTCTTCACCATCCTCGTCGGCATCGTCGCCGGCATCATCGACATCGCGCTGGGCACCGACTCCTCGTCGTCGCTGTGGTCCGCCGGCCTGGTCGGCACGATCGTCAACCTGGCGCTGCTGCTGCCGTCCCTGGCCGTCGGCGTCCGCCGGCTGCACGACACCAACCGCTCGGGCTGGTGGCTGCTGATCGCCCTCATCCCGCTCGTCGGCGCCATCGTCCTGATCGTGTTCATGGTGCAGGACAGCACACCCGGCCCCAACCGCTTCGGCCCCAGCCCCAAAGAACCCCAGCCATCCTGGGCCTAGCCACCGCCGCGATGTCTGTTTCTGGAGAGCCTTCGGAGTCGGGGTTACGCGTGCGGCGGCGTTCCGGCAGATTTCCCCGTCCGCCTCAGCGACGGACCGGGTGCTCCCGCAGGCACCACTCCCGGCGCCGGCTCGCAGCGCTCGCCGAAACCCCCGGCCGCCCACAGCCGGCTCCACGGGACAAGCCCGAAGGGTCTTCACGGCGCTACCTCCGCCATCCTGACGCAGCGTAACCAGCCAGGGGACGAAACTTCGAGATCTAGGAGACTTGGGGTTGAAATAGCGCCCCAACTCTCCTAGATCGCGAATCTCGCGCCGCGCACACCGCCGCAGCGGTTACACGCGGCGACGAAACCCTTGTTGCTTTCCCGGATCGCCGATCCGGGAACGGTCATTGTGGACAAACGTTGACCACCGCCTGGCACGAGCTCAATCCACCCGCCCCTTTCTCCCGGGCCGGTTACGCACAGGGTGAGCGCGACCAACGGCGGACGGGTGAGGCCGCGGGAGCAGCGGTCCGGACCACGACGGACATCGCGGTAGCCCAAATCCTTGTCCTAAATAAAGGAACTCAGCGCCCGGCCACGCCTAGGTCGTGAGTGGTTCGAGTAGGGCGGCCGTCGCGGGTTGGTGGAGGTGGCGGGCCCAGTCGAGTGGGGTGGCGTCGAAGCGTTTGTCGCGGAGGTTGGGGTCGGCGCCCAGGTCGAGCAGGCGGCGGGTGAGGGCGACGTCGCCGTGGCCGGCGCTCTGGTGCAGTGCGGTCTCCCAGGCCTCCTCGACGGGCGCGTCGCCGCGGCCGAAGGCGTTGACGTCGAAGCCCAGCTCGGCCAGCAGGCCGACCGTCTCGCCGGATGCGTGGGTGGCGGCCCAGACGACGAGGCCGGGGCGGTCGCGGCGGGCCTCGGCCAGGGCGGCGGGGTGTTCGGCGCGGATCTTGTCCACAGTGGAGCGGTCCGCGCGGAAGGCCGCCGCGATCAGGTCTCGAGCCGGGTCGGCGGCGGGCGGTGGGGCGCCCTGGGCCAGCAGGTAGTCGGCGATCTCGGCGTCGCCGTTGAGGCGGGCCAGCTCGACCGGTGTGCGGCCGTCGCCGGGGCTCCACCTCGGTCCGTCGCCCTCGAACGGTGAGCGGAAGTCGACCCCGTGCTCGACCAGCAGCCGCACCCTGGCGGGCTGGTGGTGTTCGACCGCCCAGCGCAGCAGGACCCGGAGCATCCGCGCGGGGGTGGGCAGCTGGCCGATCCGCTCCTTCCACGGGCCGCCGTCGCCGGTGCCGAGGCCGTACTCGAACAGCAGCTCCAGATGCGAGTCGTCCGGCGCGAACATCCGGTTGTACAAGGCTTGCGCGTCGTTGGGGTCGGCGCCCGCGTCGAGCAGGAGGCGGCCGAGCGCCCGCCAGTGCGGGTGGCGGGGCTGGTGCGGCTCGCCCAGCTCGCCGGCGCCGAAGACGCCGGTCAGCAGCGTGAACGGTGACGGCAGCGCGTCGAAGAGGTAGCCCTCGTCGGGGTCGGCGCCGGCGTCCAGCAGCCGCTGGGCGACCGCGAGCACGCGTTCGGCCGGCACGGTCGGGTCGAACCGCGAGTAGACGAGGTAGAACAGCGGCCGCCAGCCGAACGGGCCGCCGCGCTCGACCGCCCGCCGCGGCCGCTCGGACAGCAGCCGGCCGACGTCGTCGGGGCGGGCGGCGGCCGCGGCGGCCCAGATGTTGGCGTTGGTCAGGTCGGGGTGCTCGGCCAGCATCTGGCGGGCGCGCGCCCAGCGGGCCGGTCCGTCGTCGCGGCTGTACGTCATGCAGGCCAAGCGGCAGAACTCGTCGGCCGGGTCGGTGGCGGGCGCCGCGCCGAGGCCGGTCTCCCAGCCGTGTTCGGCCACGGTCTCCAGGTATCGGGTGAGGCGGGGCCAGCTGGGAAAGCCGTACTCGCGGGCGACGACCGCCTGCGCGGCGCTGAGCCGCAGGGCGCTCGTGTCACCGGGCGGGCCGCCGGGGTGGTCGCGGGCCAGCCTGGCGAGGGCGTCGGGGTCGCCGGCCCGCGCGGCCCGCTGGAGGGCACGGGCCTGCCGGCGGAAGCTGTCGAGGTGGGGACGGTCGGGCATGTCCAGGGTCGGCACGATGGCCTCCTCTCGTCTGCCTGATGTCCGCTCGGTCAGGCCGAAAGGAGAACGATCGTGACGCGCGTGTGCTCACGCCAGGTGGGCTGAGCCCATTTCCGCGGACCGGTGGCTCCCTGGCAGCCAGCCGCCATCCTAACCCAGGTGGCGGGCGGCCCAGGGGGTGACGACGAAGCCTCGCTTCACCGTCAGCAGCTCGACGTTGGCGGTCCAGGACAGGATGCCCTCGATGCCGGCCAGCGTGTGGGTGGTGAACTGGAACAGGTCGTCGTGGGTGGGCAGGATGACCTCGCACATCAGCGACTGCTGCCCGAGGGTGGCGGCCACGTACCGCACGCCGGGCAGCTTGGCGAGCTCGCGGGCGACGCCGTCGAGCCGGGCCGGTGCGACCGACACCCAGAAGAGCACCTCCGCCTCGAAGCCCAGCGCGGCGGCCGGCACCAGCGTGATCACCTGTACGCAGCCGGTGCTGTGCAGGGCCTCGAAGCGGCGCCGCACGGTGCTCTCGCTGACCCCGAGCCGCGCGGAGACGGCCTGGAAGCTGGCCCGGCCGTCTTCGCGCAGCACGTCGACGATCTGCTCCCCCACCGTGTCGATGTGGTCGGGCGCGCAGTCGTGCACGGTCGGCGGGGGGCCGAGCTGGCTGGCATCGGGCAGCAGGTGGCGGCTCCACTCGTGGGTGGACTTGTACACGTGCAGCTCGAGGTCGGCCACGCTCCCCCGCACGCCGGGGATGGCCTGCACGCCGTTGAGCAGCACGGAGTGCAGCCCGGCGTCCTTGGGCACGACGACCTCGGCGACAAGGTCGTAGGCGCCGGTCACCAGCGCGACGAACCGCACCTCGGGGATCGCGGCGAGGGCCTGCGCGGCGCTGAGCTGGGTGCCGGGCGCGCAGTTGATCCGGGTGATCAGCATGTTGGTGGAGCCGAGGAAGACGGCGGCGACCCGGACCAGGCCGGCGGCGAACAGCTGCTGGCCCCGGCGGGCCACGGTGTTGACCGAGACGCCGGTGAGCTGGGCGATGTCGGTCCAGCTGGCCCGTCCGTTGACCTGGAGCGCGGCGACGATGCGCCGGTCGGTCGAGTCGAGGTGCGCGTACATGTCGACGGGCATCATGCCACGCGGGCGAGGAACCGCCGGACCACCGCCTGGAACAGCTCGGGTTCCTCCAGCTGGGGCGAGTGGCCGGACTTTTCGAAGACGACGAGCTCGGCGCCGGGGATCAGCGATGCGATCGTCTCGGCGCACTCGACCGGCGTGATCCAGTCGTGGCGGCCGACGGTGACCAGCGTGGGGCAGGTGATGCCGGGCAGCTTGGCCTTGATGTCGTAGCTCGGCTGGTTGACGGCGAAGGCGAAGTTGTGCGTCTCGTACCGGTACGGGGTGGCCGCCACCCGCTCGCGCACCTTCGCCCAGTCGAGGTCGTGGTCGTAGAGCGGGAGGATCTCGGCCCAGCAGTCGCGCAGGTCGGCGTCGTCGCGGACGGTGCCGGACATGATGCGGTCGAGCTTCTCCCGGTCGACCTTGACGCGCGCCGACGACAGGGCGTTGCGGAGCGCGGCGTCCTGGTTGGAGCTGTCGGCGGCGGTGTCCCGCAGCACGAGGGCGGAGACCCGCGAAGGGTAGTGGATCGCGTACTCCATCGCGACGAAGCCGCCGTACGAGCCGCCGGCCATGACGATCCGCTCGGCGCCGAGCCAGGCGCGCAGACCGTCCACGTCGGACGCCCACTGCTCGTGGGTGAACGGCGGCTTGCCCTCGCTGGTGCCGGAGCCGCGGGCGTCGAAGACCACGACGCGGTACGCGTCCGCGAACGGGCCGAACGACGCCAGGGGCTCGGTGTGCGAGCCGAGTCCGGGTGCTCCATGGTGGACGATCATCGTGGGCTTGCCAGGCCCGTCGCCGAGCACCTCCACGGTGAGGCGGTTTCCGTTGATCTCGACGTGCATGTCAGGCTCCGATCACGATGTCGGCCAGGTCGCGCGGGTACCCGGTGAGCCGCCGCGGCCCCTCGTCGGTCACGAGCACGGTGTCCGAGATGCGGTAGCCGGCGTGGCCCGGCACGTACAGGCCGGGCTCGCTGGAGAGCACCATGCCCGGCGCGAGCACGGTGTCGTCGCCGTCGGCCACCCACGGCGGCTCGTGGAAGCCCAGCCCGATGCCGTGTCCCTGCCGGTGCCGCAGGTACTCGGCGAAGCCGGCGCGGCGGATCACGTCGAGGCAGGCGCGGTTGGCGTCGGCGCAGCGGGTGCCGGGGCGCAGTGCCTCGGTGCCGACGTGCTGCGCCTCGCGGACCACGCTGTAGTAGTGGCGCTGCTCCGGCGCCGGCTCGCCGAGCAGGAACGTGCGCTCGCTCTCCACGAACCGACCGCCGACCGCGCACCCCAGCGACAGCATGAACGGCTCGCCGCGGCGGAGCCGGTCGCCGCCGGGCAGCCGGTGCGGCTGGGCCGAGTTGGGTCCACTGTAGACGAGGCCGCCGGTGAGCATCGGCACGACGACGACGTCCTCGTGTTCGGCGTACATGAGCTGGGCGCCGAAGCGGGTCACGTGCGCGGCCAGCTCCGCCTCGGTGGGCAGGTCGTCCTTCGCCTCGCCGACCAGGCGGACGCCCTCGGCCACCATGGCGTCGGCGATCCGGGCCGCCTCGACGTGCAGCGCGATCTCCTCCGGCGTCTTGCGCAGCCGGCGCGCACCGACCAGGTCGCTGACCGTCCACCGGGTATCCGCGAACTCCGACGCCAGCGCCTGTACCCGGGCATACGACGTCGACGGCGCGTGCGCCGCGCGGCGGGGCTGGGCGCCCACGGCGTCGCGGAGCACCGCGAAGGGTGACCGTTCGCCAGGAAACTCGGGGTAGACGGCGAGCGTGGCGCTGGCCTGCTGGTCGGCCGCGTACTCGCGTTCGAGGTCGGGCACGAGCAGCAGCACCTCGCCCTCGCGCGGCACGTACGCGGCGACCGGGCGCTCGTTGGGAAAGTGCGCGAAGCCGGTCACGTAGGCCACGTCGAGCGGGTCGTCGAGCACCAGCGCGTCGAGGCCGGCGGCGTCGAGGTCGGCGCGCAGTCCAGTGTGGAGGTCGGCGTAGAAGGCCGGGGCCAGTCGCATGCGGGTCACCTCGTACGCGGGTTGCTGGCGTCGTTGTAGGCCACCGCGACGAGCGTGGCCGAGACGACGAGCAGCAGGATGGCCAAGGACGGGAAGAGCGTGGTCCACCACGCGGTCGCCAGGGAGCCGGACCGCTGCGCGTTGTGCAGGATCGCCCCCCACGACCAGCTGTCCGGGTCGCCGAGGCCGAGAAACGACAGGCCCGCTTCGGAGAGCACGGCGCGCGAGGTGGTCAGGACGACGGAGACGGCGACCACCGGCGCGACGCCCGGCAGCACGTGCTTGCGGATGATCCACAGGTGCGAGCCGCCGAGCGCGTGGGAGGCCGAGACGTACGGCAGGGGCACGACCGCGAGGCCCTGCGAGCGCACGACCCGGGCCACCTCCGGCCAGCTGAACGCGGCGATGACCACGACGAGCGTGGGCACGCTCGGGCCGGCGAGCGCGGCGACGAGGATCATCAGCGGCAGCACCGGCAGCGAGAGGGACAGGTCGACGACCACGCCGAGGGCGGCGTCGGCCCGCTTGAAGTAGGCGGCCGCGACGCCGACGACGACGCCGACGACGATGGCCAGCAGGCTTGCCGCCAGGCCGACCACGATGCTCACCCGGGTGCCCCACACCACCTGGGCGAACACGTCGCGGCCCAGGTCGTCGGTGCCGAACCAGTGTGCGCCGCCGGGCGGGGCGAGCACGTCCTCGCCGTACCCGCTGGGGTAGTCGGCGATCAGCGGCGCGGCCACCGCGACGAGGCCCATGAGCAGCAGCACGGCCACGGCGGCCGGGCCGAGCGGGTTGCGCCGGAAGGCCTCGAACGTGAGCCGGCCGGGCGACTCGGTGACGGTCTCGCCGGGCGCCGCCGCGCGGCGACCGGTCGGGCGCCGGAGAAGGGTCATGACGCCCGCACCCGGGGGTCGAGCACGCCGTACGCGATGTCGGTGAGCAGGTTGGCGACGATCACGGTGAACGCGAGCATGATGAACGCGCCCTGGAGCACGGGAAAGTCGAGCTGCGCGACCGCGTCGTAGATGGCCCGGCCGACGCCGGGGTACGCGTAGATCGACTCGGTGAGCACCGCGCCGCCGACCAGGAAACCGAGCTGTAGCCCCACCAGCGTGGTGGTGGGCAGCAGCGCGTTGCGCAACGCGTGCCGCCACACCACCCGCCGGTTGGGCAGGCCCTTGGCGCGGGCCAGCCGGCAGTAGTCCTCGCCCAGCGCCTCGATGAGCGTGCTGCGCAGGGTCAGCACGTACGAGCCGAGCTGCACCAGCACGAGCGACAGGCAGGGCAGCACGAGGTGCTTGGCGATGCTGGCGTACGCGGCCAGGCCGTAGACGTCGTCGTCCATCGCGCCGCCGATCGGCAGCCAGCCCAGTCGCACACCGAAGAGGTACAGCAGGAACACGCCGATGCTCGGCACGAACAGCGACTGGCCGGTGATCCCGCCGACCTGGATGAGCCGGTCGAGCAGGCCCTTGGCCCGGGTGGCGGCGAGCACCCCGAGCGGGATGCCCACCACCACCGTGACCAGCAGCGACGACCCGGCCAGCAGCATCGTCCAGGGCAACCGTTCGAGCAGGATGTCGAGCACCGGCTGGTTCTGCCGGAACGAGACACCGAGGTTGCCCTGGGCGAGCTGGGTCAGGAAGTGCCAATACTGCACGGGCAGCGACTTGTCCAGGCCGTAGTCGCGCAGCAGTTCGTCGTACAGCTCCTCGGTCATCGTCGGGTCGGCGACGGCCAGCGCCGGGTCGCCGGGCAGCAACCGCAGCAGCAGGAACGTCACGGTCGCCGCGAACCACAGGGTCAGCAGCCCGCGCAGCAGGCGGCGGACCAGAAACCGGGTGCTGCCGCCCATGCCTAGCCCTTCTTGGCCTGGGCGATCGACTGCGGGTTGACGATGGACAGCAGCTCGCTGGGCTGGGTCAGGAAGTTCGACCACTGCGCGGAGTGCGCGATGGTGAACTCCTCGACGTATAGCACGTTGTCGTACACCTTGTCGGTGATCATCTTGGCGGCCTGCTGGATGATCGGCTTCTGGTCGGCCTGGTCGAGCTGGGCCCGCGCCTGGTCGATCAGCTTGTCCAGCTCCGGGTCGCACGCGTTCGCGTAGTTGATGAAGCCCTTGCACTTGAACGCGAGCGCGAGGTTGGCCGGCGGATTGTCCATGATCGCCCACGAGCCGGCGTAGATGTCGTAGTCGCGCTCCTGGTACTTGGCGACGTAGGTGTTGCGCTCCAGGCCCTCCAGCTTGATGTCGACGCCGGCCTGCTTGGCCGAGTCGCGCACGAGCTGGGCCCACTTGGCGATGTTCGGGTCGGCCTGGTCGTAGATCATGCGGAAGCTGAGGCCGTCGAAGAGCCCGTCGCCGTTGCCGTCCTTGAAGCCGGCGCCGGTGAGCAGCTGCTTCGCCTTGGCGGTGTCGTACGTGTACTCCTTGGCGCTCGTGTCCTGCCACTGCTTGAGCGTCGGCGTGAGCACCGAGGAGTTGGACGAGACGGCCGAGCCTTGCAACGCCACCCGCCGGATCGCCTCGTAGTCGACCGCGGCCGCCAAGGCCTGCCGCACCTCGAGCCGGTCCAGTGGCTTGCGCTGCACGTTGTACTGCATGTGCGCCCAACCGAGCGATGGCACCTTCACAGTCTTGATCTTGTCATTGCCCTCGAGCGTCTTGGCCAGCGCGGGCGGCACGGCGTTGGCGATCAGGTCGATCTCGCCGTTGCGCAGCGCGAGCGCCTCGGTGTTGACGTCCGGGAAGACCCGGAAGACGACCTCCTCCGCGGTGGGCTTGCCGCCGTCGACCAGCGGGTACGAGTCGACCCGCTTGAGCACGTACCGCTGGCCGCGCTCGACGGTCTCCAGCTTGTACGGCCCGGCGGAGACCCAGTCGCTGTCGTTGGCGAACTTCTGCACGCTCGGCGCCTTCTCGAAAACGTGTTTCGGCACCACTGGCATCCAGAACCCGACGTTGTCGAGGAACGTGCCGTCCGGCTGCGAGAGGTGGAACTCGATCTCGGTCGGCGACACCGCGGTGGCGTCGGTGTACGCGGGGATCAGGCCGGCCACGACGCCGATCTTCTCCTTGGCCACCGCGTCGATCGTGAAGATCACGTCGTCGGCGGTCACCTTCGTGCCGTCGCTCCAGGTGAAGTCGTCGCGCAGCGTCACCTTGGCCGTCTTGCCGCCGTCCGCGTACTCCCACTTCGTCGCGAGGTACGGCGTCCGCTTGCCCTCCATGTCCATGCTCATCAGGCGCGGGTACATGAGGTTGGTGACCCAGGTGTCGGTGCGGCTGTTGCCGACCAGGGGGTTGTAGTTGACCACGTCGGCCGTGGTGCCGATGGTGAGCCGGCCCGAGCCGCCACCGCTGTCGGAGGAGTCGCTGTCCGGGTTGCTCGGCGAGCAACCGGCCGCGACGAGTGCTATCGAGGCGATGCCCACGAGGATGCGTCGCATTAGTGCCAGACCTCCGCAAGGACGCGCATGATGTTGCCCCCCAGGACCTTGACGATCTCGTCGTCCGAGTAGCCCCGGCCGACCAGCCAGGACGTGATGTTCCAGTAGCACTCGGCCGGGTTTTCCAGGCCGTCCACGTAGGACACCCGCGGGTGCTCGACGTGCCCGTGCGCCTCGGCGATGGACAGGTGCGCGGCGAACGCGTCGTGCAGGCCGACGTGGTCGCCGAAGAGGGTGTCTGGCCCGAAGGCCACGTGGTCGATCCCGACCAGATCCACGCAGTACGTGAAGTGGTCCATGACCGACTCGAGAGTGTGTCGCGGGTGGGCGGGCGAGAGCGTCGTGTGCGGTGCCGCCTCGATGCCGATGACCCCGCCCCGCTCGGCGCAGGCGCGGATCACCTCGTCGGGCTTCATGCGGTTGGTCGGCCACACCGCGCGGGCGCCGGCGTGGGTGATGAAGATCGGCTTCGTGGAGTGCCGGATCGTGTCGAGCGAGGTCCGGTCGCCGGAGTGCGAGACGTCGATGGCGATGCCCAGCTTGTTCATCCGGCGCACGGCCCGCTCGCCGAAGTAGGTCAGCCCGCCGTCGCCGCGCTCCTTCAGGCCGCTGCCGAGCGTGTTGGCCTCGCTGTAGGCGATGCCCATCTGCCGGACCCCGAACCCGTACAGGATGTCGAGCCGGTCCACCTCGTTTTCGATCATGGTGGCGGCCTCGGTGGCGACGACCAGCCCGACCCGGCCGCTCGCGTGCGCGTCGGTGATGTCGGCCAGCCGCTCGACCTTGACCAGGTAGTCCTGGTGCGCGACGTCGGACAGGCGGGTGCCGACGTCGGCGATGACGTCGCTCCACTTCCAGCCCATCTGGCTGGTGACGCAGCAGGTGCCGTCCATGAAGTTGTCGAAGACGGCGGTCATCCCGGAGCGCGCCAGCCCCTCGTAGCCGGTGTGGTGGCGCGCGGTCCGGTTGTACTCGACGGTCTCCCCGATGTCCTCCGGGAAGACCGAGGGGTGGTCGTGCAGCGAGATGACGATGTTGTCGGTGAGCAGCCGCCGCACCCGGTCGCGCTGGTCGCCGGTCAGCGCCGTCCCCTGGTAGGCGGGCACCCGGCCGAGCTCGGGCGCGAGCTTGAACTCACGGTAGTCGGACCCGGCCTCGAGGTAGCTGTAGGACCGGTAGCCGGTGTAGCGGGCGGCAGGATCCAGCACGCCGGGCTCCTTTCATGATTCACAACTAGCCCGACGGTGCCAGTATCAGTCAGTCGACGTCAAGTCCGTGAGGAAATCCGTCCATCACGGTGTCGTAACGACAGAATCCGTTAGGTTGTCGAGGCCGCGTAGATCGCGGCGACTGAAGCCTCCAGGATCCGGTCGAACTCCTCGTCGCTCTCCTGCCGCCGCAACCCCTCGGTGAGCGCCCGGGAGAAACTCGCGACGAGCCCGTGGTTGCGTGCCAGCCGCTCGGTGGCCTCGTCCCGCGAGTAGCCGCCGGACAGCGCGACAACGCGCAGCACCTTCGGATGCCGGATCAGATTGGCGTAGAGGTCGTCTTCGCTGGGGATGGTGAGCTTGAGCATCACCCGCCGCCCGTCCGGCACGCCGGACAGCCGTTCCGCGATGCCCTGCTCGAGCAGCCGCTCAGCCTCCGCCTTGTCGTCGCTGTTGATGTCGACCTCGGGCTCCAGGATCGGCACGAGCCCGGCGTCCAGGATCCGTCGGCCGTACATGAACTGCTGATCCAGCACGGCGGCGATGCCGTCGGGGTCGGCGCGCGCGATGAACGACCGCATCTTCGTGCCGAACACCCCCGCCTGGACCGCGCGCTCCAGCAGCCCGTCGAGCTTCGTGAACGGCTTCATCAGCCGCACCCCGTCCGCCTCGGGCGCGAGACCCTCGTCGACCTTGACGAACGGCACCACGTTCTTGTGCTCCCACAGGTACCGCGGGCTCGGCACGCCGGCCACGTCACGGTCCATCGTCTGCTCGAACAGGATCGCGCCGAGAATCCGGTCACCGCCGAACGCCGGCGCGGTGATGATCCGGCTGCGAAACTCGTGCATCAGGTCGAACATCTTCTGCTTGTCGCCGGCATAGGCCGACTCGGGCACGCCGTAGTGCTCCAGCGCCTTCGGCGTGCTGCCACCACTCTGGTCGAGCGCTGCGACGAAGCCCGCGTCATGGGCCACCTTGTGCAACTGCGCCTCGTTCATGGGACACCCCCTTTTCCTCGCGTCATACCCACAGACCGGGTCGGGCACCGCGTGATGCTTAGCCCAAAACCCAGGCCCACCGCTGTTGATCAGGGAGTTGATGTCACGACACACCGACCGACACGCCCACCAACTCCCTGATCAACTCCGGCCACCGCCCTTCCGCGGCGAAGGGTCCACAGCGCACCGTCGAGCCCATCCGAGCAGCAGGCGCGCCAAGCCCGACCCGACAGCGGAGCTAAAGCCCGCGGAAGCAAGACGCGCCACCACCCACCCACGTGGGCAAATAGGCTTCGAAAGTTTCGACCGCGGAAAGAGCGAGACCAGGCGGTTGACGCACGACGGCGATCGACCATAGTTTATGCCTGCCTCCGGAAAACTATCGGAAGGAAGGCACATGAAACTACGCGCCGCGCTCGCCTGCCTGGCGGTCTCCGCCACCATCGTGTCGTTCGCGCCTGGGTCCGCGGCGGCACAAGACACCGGGGACACGATCAGCTTCCGGCAGCGACTCCAGTCGATCGACGGGCTGGGCTTCGCGGCGGCGTTTCAGCGGGCGACGCTCCTGCGCGGGGATCGGGGCCTCTCCCCCGAGAGCACGCAGGCGGTGCTCGACCTGCTCTTCGACCAGCGGACCGGCGCGGGCGCGTCGATCGTGCGGATCGGCATCGGGTCGTCGACGGACGACGTCTACGACCACATGAAGACGATCGAGCCTACCGACCCGGGCGGGCCGGACGCGAAGCCCACCTACGTGTGGGACGGCGACGACGGCGCGCAGGTGTGGTTCAGCAAGCAGGCGCAGCGGTATGGCGTCAAGCGTTTCTTCGCCGACGCGTGGAGCGCGCCGGGCTTCATGAAGACCAACGGCACCGACGTGCAGGGCGGCGAGCTCTGCGGTGTGCCGGGCACGGCCTGCGCCAGCGGTGACTGGCGCCAGGCTTACGCCAACTACCTCGTGCGGTATCTGCGCTTCTACCGCCAGGAAGGCATCCGTATCACGGACGTGGGCTTCACCAACGAGCCCGACTGGACCGCGTCCTACGCCTCGATGCGCTTCACGCCCGCGCAGGCCGCCGACTTCGTCAAGGTGCTCGGGCCGACGCTGCGCCGCAGCGGGCTGCGCACCGAGCTGGTGTGCTGCGACTCGTTCGGGTGGAGCCAACAGGCGGCGTACACGGCCGCGATCGAGGCCGACCCGGCCGCCGCGCGGGAGGTCGCCACGCACACCGGGCACATGTACGCCAGCCGGCCCACCGCGCCGCTGCCCACCGGCAAGCCGACCTGGATGACCGAGTGGAACCCGAGCGGCACCACCTGGAACGAGGCCTGGGACGACGGCACCACCCACGCCGGCTTCGCCGTCGCGGAGAGCATCCACCAGACGTTCGCCGAAGCCAACGCCAACGCCTACGTCTACTGGGTCGCGATGTCGCTCGGTGCCACGCGGGCGTTCATCCAGCTGCCAAACTCGGGCGACGGCTACCGGGTCTCCAAGCGCCTGTGGGCCTTCGCCGCGTACTCGCGCTTCATCCGGCCCGGCGCGGTGCGGGTGACCACCCAGGTGGCCGACCCGCTGGTGAAGGCGACCGCCTTCCGCAACCGCGACGGCTCGATGACCGTGCAGCTGCTCAACACCGGCACGGCTACGGCCAGCACCACGTTCAAGACGGACACGCTCGTCAAGCGCACCACCACGTACCTGACGGACGAAACCCACTCGCTGGAACGCGTCGCCGACACCCGCTCGCACGGCACCCGGCGCATCCCGGTGCTGCTGCCGGCCCGGTCGCTGACCACGCTCGTGCTCAGGTAGAGCCCGCGTCAGGATCCGCACGCAACCTTCACCGTCCTATCACCAACGCCCCCGGCGGCGGCCGTACGGTCCCGAGCATGCCGCTGACGCTGCCCACCCATCCGATCGCCGTCGTGCCCCTGAAGCTGTGGCGGCCGCGGTGGTTCGACGGCGTGGGCCTCGTCATCGGGGCGGTCGCGCCCGACATCGCTTACGCCGCCGACGGATACGGCGTGACCATCCACAGTCACGCCTGGCACGCTCCACTGTGGTGGGCGGCGCCGATCACGCTGGTGGGCGGGCGGCTCGTGCGCTGGACGGCGCCGGTCGTGGCCGCACACCTGCCCGCCGGCGGGCGGCTGGCGCTGCGCGACTACGGCGTGCTCGGCACGGTGCGCCATCCATGGTGGATCACGGCGATCTCGGCCGTACTGGGCGCGCTGAGCCACATCGTGTGGGACGCGTTCACCCATCCCTATGTGGACGGTGGCCGGCTCCTGTTTCCCTGGCTGCACGCTCGGGTGGCGCCGGGGCTGCCGTGGTGGGAGCTGCTCGTGCGGGTGTCCGACCTCGTCGGCTTCGCGGTGGGGCTGGCGCTGATGCTGCACCTCGGCGGGGCGCGGCTGCTGCGCCGCTGGCACGGACCGCCCCCGCCGGCACCGCGCCGGCCGTTCGCCTTCTGGGCGGCGGCGTCCACAGTGGTCGCCGCAGGGCTGGCGTTGCTGCCGTTCCAACCCGCCCGCCTGCTGCCGGACCAGGCCATCCGGTGTCTCGTGATCGCCTGCCTCGCCCTGCTCGCCGGCACCCTGGCCGTGCGCCTCACCACCGTCCGCACCCCGCAAGGATCCGAGTGGGGCTAGGGACTTCTACTCGCTCTGCGGAGGCTTGGCCGACCCCTACCTCTGCCGTCCTGACGCAGCGTAACCAGCAAGGGGTAACCGCGACCAACCGCCAAGGGTGAGGCCGCGGGAGCAGCGATCTGGACCACGACGGACATCGCTGTAGCTCAAATCCTCGTCCTAAAGGGACTTGGAGGCAAGCCGCCTTGACTCCAAAAGGTCTCTAGAGACCTTTCGGCGTCAGGGTCGCCGCCCGTCGTGGCGTTGCTTCGAGGCAGATTTGCCCACGTCCGCGTCAGCTGCGGACCGTATGCTCCCGCGGGCACCGCTCCCGGCCGGCGGCTCGCCAGGGCGAGCCGAAATCCCCGGCCGTCCACTGCCAGGCCCGCGGGGCAAGCCCCTACCAACGACATCCCGACGCAGCGTCACCAGCATCGGGGGTCGGGCCTCGAGATCTAGGAGACCGAGGGTTGATATGGCGCCCTAACTCTCCAAGATCTGGCATCGGATCCTGTTCACGCCGCTGCGGCGGTTACCCGTGGTGACAGTGCCTCTGTCCGGTCTGGTGCCGGTCGCCTCGGCAAGGGGCATTGTGGACAAACCGTGCGCGGGGTGAGCGTGACCAGCGGCGGACGGGTCAGGCCACCCGGGCGGCGGTCGGGACCACGACGGACGTCGCGCGGCAGCTCAAGCCTGCTTCGAATCGAGCTTTCGAGACCGCGGCGACCCTGACTCCGAAAGGTCTCTAGATTTCCTGCCTCCACACCCGACAACCTCCCGGTAGCGGCGACCCCAATGCAGGGTGGCCCCTCCAGGGAAGCAGAGCAAACGCATCCCGAGCGTACCCACCCCAGGCCGGGGCCGCATGGCCCGGCGCAGCCGCCGGGGTAACCGTGACCCACGGCGGACGGGTGAGGCCGCGGGAGCAACGGCACGGACCACGACGGGCATCGCGGTAGCTCACATCTTCTGTCCAAGTGGATCCAGAGGCCGAAGCAACCCGACTCCGAAAGCTCTCTCGCAAGGCCCCGACGGCGGCAGTTCTAGTGCCCACAGGGCGGGTCCGCCCCAGACGGCGACGGTGAGCGCGGCGTCGTCGGGTGTGGTGACCGTGGCGGGGGTCAGGTGGCGGGCCGCGCGGCGACGTCAGCCGGGCAGGCCAGGCAGTGGTGCCGAGTAGAGCCAGGCCCGGAACAGCGACGCCAGCGACCGGCCGGCCAGGCGCTCGGCCAGGGCGGTGAACGCCGGGGTGGTGACCGTGCCGTGGCGGTGTTCGGCGACCCAGCCGCGCAGGATCCGGAAGAACCGCTCGTCGCCCACCTCGCGGCGCAGCACGTGTAGGGTGAGCGCGCCGCGCTTGTAGAGCCGTTCGTCGAACATCCGGGCCACGCCCGGGTCGGCGATCCGCAGGTCGGCCGGGCGGGCGGCGAGCCGCGCGTGCCACATCCGGGCCAGCGCGTCCACCGGTGGGCCGCCGGAGACCCCCGACCACAGCCACTCGGCGTACGTCGCGAAGCCCTCGTTGAGCCAGATGTGGCGCCAGTCGGCCACCGTCAGGCTGTTGCCAAACCACTGGTGGGCCAGTTCGTGCGCCACCAGCCGCTCGTGCGTGCGCCGCCCGTCGACGTGGTTGGCGCCGAAGACGGACATGCTCTGCGCCTCGATCGGGTCTTCGAGGTCGTCGTCGGTGACGACGACGGAGTACTCGGCGAACGGGTACGGGCCGAAGAAGCGCTGCATCGCCTCCATCATCTCGCCCTGGCGGCCGAAGTCGTGGGCGAACCGCTGCCGCAGCCGTGCCGGCACCGCCGCCCGCTGCGCCGGTCCGCCACTGTAGAGGTTGACCCGCTCGTACCGTCCTATCTGGACGCTCACCAGGTAGGCGGGGGTCGGCTCCGGCAGCTCGTAGACCCACGCGGTGGTGCTCGCGCTCCGCCGGCGGTCGGCCAGCTTTCCGGTGGCGACGACGGTGTACGGCGTCGGCGCTGTCACCGCGATGCGATAGCTCGCCTTGTCCGCGGGGTGGTCGTTGCACGGAAACCAGGACGGCGCGCCGACCGGCTGGCTGGCGACCAGCACGCCGTCGGTCAGTTCGTCCCACCCGATGTCGCCCCACCGCCCGCGGACCGGGCGGGGGCGCCCGCCATAGCGGACCTCGACCCGGAACTCCGCACCCTCGTCCACCGGGCGGGCCGGCCGCACCCGCAGCTTATGGCCCACCTGGGTGAACCGCGCGGCGACGCCGTCCACGAGCACGTGGCTGACCCGCAGCCCGGCCAGGTCGAGGCTGAACCGGGACAGCGCCTGGGCGGCGACCGCCGTGACGACCGCCCGGCCGGTCAGCCGGTTGGTGACGATCCGGTAGTCGAGGTCGAGGTCGTAGTGGCTGGTGCGGTAGCCGCCGTTGCCGTGTTCCGGGAGGTACGGGTCGCCGGAGCGCTCCGCACCGGGCTGGGCGGCGGCGGTCATTCCCGGGCGCGGGCCGGCCAGGCGGCGATCGGGTTGCCGAGCCAGCGCGTGTCGGCCGGCACGGTGTCACCGCGGGTCACCAGCGAGCCGGGGCCGACCGTGGTCCGCGCGCCGATCGTGGCGCCGGGCAGCACGATCCCGTGCGGGCCCAGCGTGGCGCCGGGCGCCAGCGTCACCTCGTCCATACTCATGATCCGATCATGGAACAGGTGGGTCTGCACGACGCACCCCCGGTTGACGGTCGCCCCGTCGCCGAGGCGCACGAGGTCCATCTCCGGCAGCCAGTACGTCTCCAGCCACACCCCGCGGCCGATCTTCGCGCCCATCGTACGCAGCCAGCCGGTCAGCACGGGAGTGCCGGTCGCCGCCGGGACGAGCCACGGCACCGCGAGCACCTCGACGAACGTGTCGGCGAGCTCGTTGCGCCACACGAACGAGTCCCACAGTGGACGGTCGCCGGCCCGGAACCGCCCGACCAGCAACCACTTCGTCGCGGTGGCTGTCGCGGCGGCCAGCACCGCGGCGGCGAGCAGGACGGCGCCGGAGAGCGCGCCGGCGGCCACCGGGCCGAGCGCCCGCCAGATCGCCGCGAGCGCGCCCAGCACGACCACCGCGAGGGCGCCGGCGCACGCCACCGGTACCAGACGGAAGAGCTCGACCACCGCGCGGGCCGCCTTGAGGCGGACCGGCGGGGCGTAGGTGCGGCTGCTGTCCGCCTCCTCCGGTGCGCGGCGCAGCGGCATGGGCGGCATGCCCAGCCACGACGAGCCTTTCTTGGCCTTGCGCGGCGCCGAGGAGAGCACGCCGACCAGGCCCCGCTTCGGCACCGAGTGTCCGGGCGCGGCCATCCCGGAGTTGCCGAGGAACGCCTGCTTGCCGATCCGGGTGGGTGCCACGTGCAGCCAGCCCTGCCGCAGCTCGTACGTGGCTACCATCGTGTCGTCGGCGAGGAACGCGCCGTCGGCGACGGTGGTCATCTTGGGCAGCGCGAGCACGGTCGAGGCCTCCACGCCGCGCCCGACCTTGGCGCCGAGCAGGCGCAGCCAGGCGGGGGTGAGCACGCTGGCGTACAGCGGGAAGAGCCCGACGCGCGCCATCCCCATCAGCCGCTCGGTGGCCCAC
This sequence comes from Phytohabitans sp. LJ34, assembly GCF_052068095.1. NCBI lineage: Bacteria > Bacillati > Actinomycetota > Actinomycetes > Micromonosporales > Micromonosporaceae > Phytohabitans > Phytohabitans sp. LJ34. The sequence goes on from NZ_JBQHDG010000016.1 coordinate 60,869, forward strand.
ACCTGCCAGGCCACCCGGCTGTGCACCGGGTGGTAGCCCGCGCGCAGCCCGATGCTCAACGCCCGCACGGCGACGAGCACCAGCAGCGCGTAACCGGCGACGTAGGCCAGCGCGGCGAGCGGCATGGCGGCGAGCGCGCCGGTGACCGCGCCGCCGAGCGTGGCCGCGCCGGTGGACGCGCGGGCCAGGATCGCGATCCCGGGCAGCGCGGCGAGGGCCGGCAGGATGCCGAGCAGGAACGAGGTCACCCCGTACATCGCGACCCACCGCCGGGAACGGGTCGGGCGGCGGTCCGGCCAGGTGTGCGCGCTCTTGCCGGCGCGGGTGGCCGGGGCGCCAACCCAGCGCTGGCCCGCCGGCACCGAACCGCGCACGGTCGAGCCGGGGCCGATCTCCGCGCCCTTGCCGACCCGCACGCCGGGCAGCAGCGTGCTGCGCGCGCCGATCCGCGCACCGGCGCCGACCCAGGTGTATCCGATGTGGACGGCGTCGCCGTCGACCCAGTAACCGGAGAGGTCCACCTCCGGCTCGACGGCCGCGCCCCGGCCCAGCTTGAGCAGGCCGGTGACCGGCGGCGCCGAGTGCAGGTCGACGTCGCGCCCGATGTCGGCGCCGAGCGCCCGCGCGTACCGGATCATCCAGGACGCGCCGGCCACGCTGGTGGCGCCGCTCAGGTCGGCGAGCCGCTCGGCGGTCCACAGTCGCAGGTGGACACTCCCGCCGCGGGGGTAGCTGCCCGGCCGTACGCCGGACAGCAGCAGCCGTGCCCCGCCGGCCGAGATGGCGATCCGGCCGACCGGGCTGAAGAGCACGAACCAGCCGAGCGCCACCCACCACCAGGAGACGGCCGGCGCCCACGGGGTGCCCAGCAGCTTGGCGACGGCGGCCAGCACGGTCAGCCAGCGCAGGCCGACGATCGTCAGCAGCGGCGCCATGAGCAGGGTCTGGATGGCGCCGGCCCGGCGGGGCGTGGGCGCGATCTCCCGCCTGGTGGTGACGCTCGCGGTCTCGCGCTCGTCGAGCGCGGACGCCAGGTCGTCGAGGCGCGGGCGCTGGTAGAGCTCGCCGACCGACACGTGGGGGTGGCGGGTGCGAATCCAGGCGACGAGCTGTGCCGCGGCAAGGCTGCCGCCGCCGCTGCGGAAGAAGTCGGCGTCCGGCTCGGTGGGGCGCACGCCGAGGATCTCGGCCCACCCCTCGGCGAGCCACTCCTCGGTCGGCGTGAGTGCCGCCGGGTCGGCGTCCACTGTGGGCAGTGGCCAGGGCAGCGCGTCGCGGTCGACCTTCCCGGAGGTACGCGTGGGCAGCGCGTCGACGACCGCGAGCAGCGGCACCAGCGCGGCGGGCAGCTGCTCGCGCAGTCGGGCGGCGGCCGCGCCGGCGTCGAAGGCGGCCCCCTCCAGGACGGTCACGTATCCGACGAGGAGCTGGTTGCCGGCCTTGGTGCGGCGCACCGCCGCGGCCGCGCCGGCGACGTCGGACAGCGCCTGGAGCGCGGCGTCGACCTCGCCCAGCTCGATGCGGCGGCCGCCGAGCTTGATCTGCTCGTCGTTTCGGCCGACGAAGACGAGCCCTTCCGGCTCGGCGCGCACGATGTCGCCGCTGCGGTAGGCGCGCGCCCAGCCGAGCGAGGGCAGCGGGGCGAACCGCTCCGCGTCCTTCGCCTCGTCGAGGTAGCGGGCCAGCCCCACGCCGCCGATCACCAGCTCGCCCGTGGCGCCCATCGGCACCGGCTCGCCGGCCACGTCGACGACCGCCAGCGCCCAGCCCGCGAGTGGCAGCCCGATCCGCACCGGGCCGTCGCCGGTGAGCCGGGCGGCGCAGGCCACCACGGTCGCCTCGGTCGGCCCGTACGTGTTCCAGACCTCGCGGCCGGGGACGGCCAGCCGCTGGGCGAGCTCGGGCGGGCACGCCTCGCCGCCGAAGATGAGCAGCCGCACGCCGTCGAGCGCCTCCGCCGGCCACAACGCGGCGAGCGTCGGCACGGTGGACACCACGCTGATCCGCCGCTCGGCCAACCAGGGGCCGAGGTCGACGCCGCTGCGCACCAGCGAACGCGCGGCCGGCACCAGGCACGCGCCGTGCCGCCAGGCCAGCCACATCTCCTCGCACGAGGCGTCGAACGCCACCGACAGCCCGGCGAGCACGCGGTCGCCCGGCCCGATCGGCGCCGCGGCCAGGAACAGCTCCGCCTCGGCGTCGACGAACGCCGCGGCCGACGCGTGGCTGACCGCGACGCCCTTCGGCTTGCCGGTCGAGCCGGAGGTGAAGATGATCCAGGCGTCGTCGTCGGGGCGCGGCTCGTTGCCGGCCGCCCGGATGCTTACCGCGCCGCCGTCGCCGAGCACCGCGCACACGCCGGCCTCGGTGAACACGAGGTCCGCGCGCTCGTCGGGGTCGTCGGCGTCGACCGGCACGTACGCCGCGCCGGCCGCGAGCACGCCGAGGATCGTGATGTACAGCTCCGCGGTGCCCGAGGAGATCCTGATGCCGACCCGGTCGCCGCTGCCGATGCCCACCGCCGCGAGCTTTTCGGACACGGCCGCGACCTCGGCGGCCAGCCGGCGGTAGTCCAGCACCTCGGTGCCGTCGTCGATGGCCGGCGCGTCCGGGTGCCGGGCGACCGTCTCGGCGAAGATGTCCAGCAGCGTACGGGGGTCGGGCGCACGGTCCGACGCGAACACAGCCGGGGCGGCAACGGGCAGCACGGGAGTCAGGGTCATCGCGCACCTTTCCGGACGGACGCCAGAAGGGGCGCGCGGCCAGCCGATAAGCCTACGGCAGATGAACTGGACGTAACGCCCGTATGGCGCTTTCGTGTTCGCCGCCACACCCGGCGTGTGCTCAGACACGCACCCCGACGACTAGGCCGGAGGCCCACGCGATGGTCGTCGACCGCAGCCTCGGCACCTGCGGCAGGCTGGTCAGGAACGCGGCCACCCGCTCCTCGTGCTCCGCCGGCCAGGTGGGTCGCGAGAGCAGGTCGTCGCCGATGTAGAGCCCGCCGGGCCGCAGCAGGCCGAGCACGTCGTCCATGCGGTGGAACTTGCCCGGGAGGCAGTCGACGAACGCCAGGTCGAACGGTTCACCGTCGTATGTGGACAGCCACCGTTCGGCGTCGGCGGCAACGCGGCCGGCACGCGCGCCGGGGTGTCGTCCATCGTCAGGCTTGGCCCGCGGGGCGCTCGTAGACGATCTCGAGGCCGTCCTCTTCGTCCCACTGGTCGCCGACCTCGACGAAGCCGTACTGCGCGGCCAGCCCGTAGGAGGGCTTGTTGTCGGGCCGGATGCTCACCCGCACGGTGCGCACTCCCGGCTCCCGCGCGGCCCGCGCCAGGAGCGCCTCCAGGGCGGCGCGCGCGTAGCCACGGCGGCGGTAGGCCGGGTCGACGGTGTAGCCGATCTCCACCATCCCGGCGGCGTCCGGCGGCCCGTGATAGCCGGCCCAGCCGACCGCGACCTGCCGCCGCTCGTCCCAGATGATCCCGGTCACCCAGGCGCCGGTGGCCGGGTCCTCCTCGTACTGCCGCAGCCGCATCCCCCACACCGACCGGGCGTCCGGACCGGCGATGAAGGCCGAGAGCGGCACCGGACTGGCCGCGTTCGCGGCGGCGAGGTCACCCTCGACGAGCGCCCGGAACGCCGCCCCGTCCAGGTGCACGATGCGCACCACCGGCCGCGATTCACCATCACCCTGATCAGTCATCACCGCCGAGCATCCCGCACCGGAACGCCCGACGACACCGATTTACGAAGGGCGACCGATTAGCCTCATGCCCGAAGGCCGCCGTCGCGACGTCTCTCAAGCGGATTCGCCCCCGTCCGCGTCACCTGCGGACCGTATGCTCCCGCGGGCGCCGCTCCGGTCGGCGGCTCGCAGCGCTCGCCGAAACCCCCGACCTCCGCTGCCAGGCCCGCGAGACAAGCCCATGTACGGACGGCCTTTCCTGGTCAGCGTTCTGAGGCAGCAAATCCCCGCTTTGTTGGCAACGCTCGCCTCAGAAAGCGGGCGACGCTACCGGCGCGCCATGTCGGGCATCTTCCTCGATCGGTGTGAGAGATCGGGGCACGCCAGCAGATCGTGGTACGCAACTGCCCTCGACTTCGGAGTTTTGAGACGGCGTGTGGCGCAATGCCTTCCCCAGCTCAGAGACCCCGCGCCGAGGCCGCCAGACTTAGCAGGGAACGTCTGCGACCAGGAGTCTTGTGCCGCTCGCACCGTCGCGGCGGTCACTCGCGGCGACGAAGCCCCGGTTGTTGGTGGATCGCCGTTCCGAGAGCAGACATCGTGGACAGGGGTGGGTGCGGCCCGGCGGCGGATGGGGTGAGGCCGCTGGCTGCGGCGGTGCGGATCGCGACGGATGTCGCGGGCCGGTGACGCCATGTAACCGATAGCCCGGTGGCCGGAGCGGACCTTGCCAGCGGGGAGCATACGGTCCACCGCTGACCAGGACCCGGGAAAGGATCTGCCGGCAAGTTGTCGGCGGAAACGGTCATGACCCACGCGGCCAGCCCCGCCCTTGCCGCAGCCAGCGGGCGTAGCCCGAGCCGTGCCGTATGCCGTCGTCCACCCGCACGGGGAGCAGACCAGCGCCGGGGCCGCCACGACCCGCGCACCGTGACAATCAGACGGCGGCTGGCGGCCCCGGCGCTGGCCTGCTCGGCTCAGCCTGGACGACGGCATACGACACGGCTCCCACCGCAACCACCCACCAAGAAGAGTGAACAAGCCGGGGACGGCCCGGCCGGAGCCCGAGACCCCGCCGGAGGCGCAGTAACCGCAACCACAAGCGAGCCGAAACCGCAGAGCAAGCGGACAACCGGCTCAAACTCCGATTTGGGGCCTGCGGCCCGGCTCAGCAAGGCTTCGCAAGCCCCGGCGTCCACCACGACGCCTTCCAGATCCTGACCGATTGTCCCGTCACGTGGGAGATGCGGAACGCGGCGGCCGCATCGCGTGATCGTTAGCCCGATAAGGGCGTGGTCTTCGGCGTGTCGCGCCCTAAACGGGCTAACGATCATGGCGCCGTCCACATGCTGAGCCGCCTCCCCAACCAGTGGGAAGGTGGCCGGCGATCCGCCGGTCATGGTGTTTCGCGGCCAGCGTGCGAAGCCCGAGGCCCCGCCGGAGGCGCACTAACCACCACAAACGAAGAAGCGACGGGCTTGCACCGCGGAGGTGGCAGTGGAGGCCGGGGATCTCGGCGAGCGCTGCGAGCCGCCGGCCGGAGCGGTGCCCGCGGGAGCATACGGTCTACAGGTGACGCGGACATGGGCAAATATGTCTTTGGAAACTTACTAAGTCGACTCCGAGAGATCTCGGGGTGGCCTGGCGGCCTTGGCGGCTATTTCGAGGCCTCGCCGGGGAGGGGGCTGGTGTCGACGTAGCGGACCTCGTAGAGGCGTTCGGCGAAGCGCCAGCCGGCCGGGGTGCGCTCGTAGCGGTCGTGGTACAGGGAGTAGTTGAGGTTGGACCGGCCGTCGTGGAAGCGGCCGAACTCCGCGATGTACGCGCGGCCGGTGGCGGTGTCGCCGTCGAGCTGGATCGTGCCCGGATGGGCGTTCTGCACGAAGTAGGCCCACATGCCGCGCAGGCGTTCGACGCCGGCGCGGATCTCCTCGCGGCTGGCGAGCTCCACGTCGATGTGCGGCATCCGCCAGGCGCCGTCCTCGGTGAACAGCGACGCGAAGCGGTCCCAGTCGTGCGTCATCGACGCGTCGGTGAACTCCGCGCGCAGCGCCTCGATCTCGACGCGGTCAGCGATGGCCTGGAAGTCGTTCATCGGTGTGCTCCTTGTCGAATCGATCGGTTTGAGTCCCACCGGGTACGACGACGCGACGCCTCGTAATGTGAGGTGGGCGCCAACCTCACATTCCCGTGCGGTGTCTCGTCGAACCTGTGAGGGACGGCCGCGACCGAGGGAGAACCACCGATGAGCAGGCAGGACGAGCCGCTCGACCCGACGCTGAGCGCGATCATGAGCGAGCGGCGCCAGCTGATCAGCTTGGCGTACCGGCTGCTCGGCTCGCTGGCCGACGCCGAGGACGTCGTGCAGGAGACGTATGCCCGCTGGTACGCGATGGCGCCGGAGCGGCGGGAGGAGATCGAGACGCCCGGCGCCTGGCTGACCACGGTGGCCAGCCGGATCTGCCTCGACCTGCTCGGCTCGGCGCGGGCCCGGCGCGAGCGCTACGTGGGCGAGTGGCTCCCGGAGCCGGTGCCCGGGCCGGCGGAGCTGGTCAGCGGGCGTGCGGCGGCGATCGGCGCCGACCCGGCCGACCGGGTCACGCTCGACGAGTCGATCAACATGGCGTTTCTCGTCGTGCTGGAGTCGATGACGCCGGCCGAGCGGGTGGCGTTCGTGCTGCACGACGTCTTCCGCTACTCGTTCGCCGAGGTGGCGAAGATCGTCGGCCGTACCCCGGCGGGCTGCCGCCAGCTGGCCTCGTCGGCCCGCCGCCGCATCCAGGCGTCGCAGGCCCCCGCAACCCCGCCGGCCGAGCGGGCCGGCATCGTGCGGGACTTCCGGCAGGCGTGGGAGGCGCAGGACATCCAGGCGCTGATCGACATCCTCGACCCGGACGCCATCGCGGTCGGCGACGGCGGCGGGCTCGTCACCGCCGCGATCGAGCCGATCGTGGGCGGCGAGCGGGTGGCCCGCTACTTCGCCGACCTCGCCGGCCGGGCCACCGGCATGCGGCTCCTGGAGCGTACGGTCAACGGCCAGCCGGGCCTGGTCGGCGAAGTCGACGGCGCGGTGGGAGTGGTGATCGCCTTCGACGTGGTGGACGGCCGGATCAAGCACATATGGGCGGTGCGCAACCCGGAGAAGCTCCGCCCGTGGAGCGCGAGCTGACGCCGGTCACCCGCCCGTGGGGAAGTTGGCGCGGAAGACGCCGTCCGGGTCGTGCCGCCGCTTGATGTCGCGGAGCCGGGCCAGCGCCTCCGGGCCGAACGCGTCCGCCACCGTCTCCTCCGGGTCGAGGAACGTGAAGGGCTTGCGGCCGCTGGTGGGCAGCGACCCGGCCAGTGCGCGCCGCTTCGCGACGACCGCCGCGGGGTCGGTGGGCAGGCCGAAGAGGTAGAGCGCGTACGGCTCGGTGAGCGGGCCGTGCGGGCTGTCCGACGGAGCGGCGAACGCCCCGCCCAGGTGCCGCACCTGCACGCTCAGCAGTGGCGCGATCGGGCTCTCCAGCAGCGCGCCGACCGCGGCGTCGTCCAATGTGGTCAGCAGCTCGGCGTGGGACAGGCCCGCGCTCGGATCGGTCGGCTCGGCGGTGATGGAGCCCAGCTCGGTGACCGGCATGACCTTCCTGCTGTCGGAGAGCGGCGCCGGCAGGCCGTCCAACGGGGACAGCAGGTCGCGCGCCTCGTCTTCGGCGCCGAGGTAGGTGGCGTCGACGGCGACCATCGGCGGCGCGCCCGGGAAGTGCAACAGGTCGAACCAGACGGTCAGCTCGTCCGGGGCGGTCGCGGTGATCCGGCGGTAGGCGTCCGCGACGGCCGGCGCGTGCTCGGCGGTCCACAGTGTCCGGCCACCGTAGAGGGTGGGCGCCGGGTGCAGGGCGATCTCCAGCGCGGTGACGATGGCGAAGTCGCCGCCCCCGCCGCGCAGCGCCCAGAAGAGGTCCGGCTCGGTGTCGGCGGTGACGTGCCGCGGCCGGCCGCCGGCATCGACGACGTCGAAGGCGGTGACGCTGTCGGCGACCCAGCCGTGCTTGCGGCCGAACCAGCTCAGCCCGCCGCCGAGTGCCACGCCGGTGACGCTGACTACCGGCGAGCTGCCGGGGAGCCCGGTCAGGCCGTGCGGCGCGGCGGCGGCTTGGAGCCGGCCGGAGGACACGCCCGCGCCCACGCGGGCGCGGCGGGCCACCGGGTCGACCTCGATCGTGTCCAGCCGGCGGGTGCGCAGCAGGACGGTGCCGCCGGTGCGGCCGGTCGCGCCGTGCCCGTTGGGCTGGGTCGCGATGGCGAACCCGGTGGCGCGGGCGTGGCGGACCAGCGCGGCGACGTCGTCCGCGTCGGCGGCCTCGACGACCGCCGCCACGGGCTGCTCGACAGCGAGATTCCACGGCCGGCGGGCCGCGTCGAAGTCAGGCGTGCCGGGCAGCCAGACCCGGCCGCGAACATTATCCTGGATATCCAACATCTAGAATTGCCCTCCTAAAAACCGCGCAGTGCCGCGAACCTGTTCACCGTGTTGCCGGGCGTGGCGGGATATGCGCGCTCCACGTCGGCCTTGAGGTCGGCCAGGGTCTGCCCGGCCAGCTCGCGCCGCCAGGCCAGGTCGCCCCGCCGCATCGCCCGCGCGACGAGGCACGCCTGGCGGTAGTCGACCGCGGGATCGGCGCCCGGCCCGCGCTTGAGCAGCTCCTCGCAGCGAAACGCCTCCTCCGGGCCCTCGATGGCCACCACCACGTCGAGCAGCGTGATCCGCTCGGGGCTACGGGCCAGCTGGAAGCCGCCGCGCGGGCCGGACGTCGACGAGACGATGCCGGCGCGGGCCAGCGCCTGGAGCTGCTTGTTGAGGTATGCGGCGGGCAGCCCGTAGAAGGCGGCGAGCTTGGCCGCGGGCACGGCCTGACCGGCCGGCAGCCAGCTCATGTTGAGACAGCTGTGCAACGCCCACTCGACGCCCTCGCTCATCCGCATACCTGGACATTACATGTCCAGGATTAGCCGCGCAAGGTGAAACCGATCTGAAGTCACGCGGGTCTATGTTGAGCTGTCATGACAGGGTTTAGCAGGTCGCGTGCCGTCGCGGTGGTGGCCGCGCTCGCCCTGGCCGGGCCGGCGGTGGCAGCACCGCCGGCCGCCGCGCAGGCCGGGCCCGCCGCCGCACCCAACGCCGTCATCACCTGGAACGTCCACGCCCAGACCGCCATCTACGAGGTCGCCCGGCAGTCGCCGACCGCGACCGCGCGCAGCTTCGCCATGGTGCAGGGCGCGGTGTACGACGCGGTCAACGCGATCGCCGGTACCCCGTACGAGCCGTACCTCGTCGCGCCCCGCGGCCGGCCCGGCGACTCGACCGCGGCCGCCGTCGCCGCCGCGTCGTACCGCGTGCTGCTCTCCCTCTTCCCGGCCCAGGCCGACGCGCTGCGCGTGCGGTACGACGAGTCGCTGGCCGCGATCCCGGACGGTCCTTCCGAGCGCGGCGGCGTCGCCGTGGGTGAAGCCGCGGCCGTCGCGATGATCGCCGCCCGGGTCGACGACGGCGCGTTTTCCGACGCGACGTGGCGGGTCGGCACCGAGCCGGGCCAGTGGCGGCCGACCCCGCCCGACTTCCTCCAGGCCGGCGCCTGGTTCGCCACGTTGAAGCCGTTCGTGATCGGCGACCCCGACGACTTCGACACGCCGGGGCCGCCCGCCCTGACCAGCACCGCCTACGCGCGCGACCTCAACGAGGTCAAGGCCGTCGGTTCGGCCACCAGCACGGTACGCACAGCGGACCAGACCGAGGCGGCGATCTGGTGGGACGACTACCGCATGGTGGAGTGGCAGATCACCCGCCAGCTCGCGGCGACCCACCGGCTCAGCGCGCTCCAGACCGCCCGCATGTTCGCGATGGTGGACATGGCCGCCGTCGACACGCTGATCGCCTGCTACAAGGAGAAGAAGTTCTGGAGCTTCTGGCGGCCGGTGACGGCGATCCCGCTCGCGGACACCGACGGCAACCCCGCCACCACCGCCGACCCGGCCTGGACGCCCTTGCGGACCACGGCGCCCTCGACGGAGTACCCCTCGGGGCACGCCTGCTTCACGTCGGCGACGATGACGGCCCTGCGGTCGTTCTTCGGCCGGGACAACCTCTCGTTCAGCGCCTACAGCGCCGACTCCGGCACCACCCGCCACTACGGCAGCCTCGCCGCGGCCGCGGCCGAGCTGGTCGGTGCCCGGGTCTGGGCCGGCGTGCACTACCGCACCGCGTCCGTGGACGGCGATCGGCTCGGCCGGGTCGTCACCCGGGACGTCCTCGGTCAGGCGTTCGGCCCCCGGTGATCGCCCGCGGCTACCCGGGATGACGTGGGAGTCCATCGATCTCCTGCCAGTGTTCGACCGGCCACGTCGAGTCTGGGTTGTCATGGGGCAGATGGTGGTGCGCTTCGCGGGCGAGGGTAGTGGCGTCGCCGGCCTCAGCTGGGGCCAGCTCGAGATCCTGGGCGCGATGAAGCGCCAGCGGGCCTGGCTGGCGCTGTCGCACTGCGAGCCGCTGCCGGCCGGCACCACGCTGGACGACGTGGCCGGCTGGCTGCGCTACCTGATGGGCCGCCACCAGGTGCTCCGCACCCGCCTGCGGTTTCCCACCGGCGGCCCGGCCGTCCAGGAGGTGCACGCCTCGGGCGAGACCACTGTGGACGTCGTCGAGGCGGGCGACGAGGACCCGTCGGACGTCGCCGACCGGATGGCGTACCGGTACGCCGCCCGCGATTTCGACTTCGCCGGCGACTGGCCGATCTTCCTCGCCGCGATCCTGAAGGACGGGGTGCCCGCGTACCGGGTGCTGACCGTCTGCCACGTCGTGTGGGACGCGTTCGGCGCGCTCGCGGTGCTCGCCGACCTGCGGGAGCGGGACGCCCTGGGTGGCGCGCCGCCAAAGCCGGTCACCGCGATGCAGCCGCTGGAGCAGGCCCGCTGGCAGCACTCCCCCGCCGGCCGGCGGCACAGCGAAGCGGTGCTGCGCCAGTGGGCGGACGTGCTGCGCCGGGTGCCCGCCCGGCGGTTTCCGGCGCCGGTCGACCGGGGCGAGCCACGGCACTGGAAGCTCCGGTTCGACTCGCCCGCGGCACACCTGGCGATCCAGGTCATCCGCGGCCGCACCCGGGCGGGGACCGCGCAGGTGATCCTCACGACGTTCCTCGTGGCGCTGGCGCGGGTGACCGGCATCCATCCGCCGGTCACCCGGATCGCGGTCAACAACCGGTTTCGGCGCGGGCTGGCCGACTCGGTCAGCGTCACCACGCAGTACGGCCTGTGCGCGGTCGACGTCGCCGGCGTCAGCTTCGACGAGGCGCTGGCGCGGGTGAGCCGGCGGGTCATCGCCACGTTCAAGAACTCCTACTACGACCCGGTGGAGCTGGCCGCGCTCGTCGACCGGATCAGCCGCGAGCGGGGCGAAGAGGTCGACATCGACTGCTACTACAACGACCGCCGGCTGACCGAAGTGGACGAACCGGTCGCCGAGCCGCCGGCGCCGGCCGACGTGCGCGCGGCGCTGCCGGCGACGACGTTCACCCACGAGCCGCTGACCCGGCGGGGCAGCGAGCGGCTGTTCGCGGCCGTCGAGGAGGCACCTGGATCGTTCCACCTCACGCTGGAGGCGGACACCTGGTACATGCCGCGCGAGGCGATGGTCGACTGTGCCCACGCGATGGAGGAGACCGCGGTGGCGGCCGTCCTCACCCCGGCACCCCTGTCGCTTTCGGAGTCGGGTGGCTTCAACCCCTGAATCCCCTGATCAGACAGAGATTTTGAGCTACCGCGACGTCCGTCGTGGTCCAGACCGCCGCTCCCGCGGCCTCACCCGTCCTTCGTGACGCCCAGCTCGTCGGCGATCATCTGGAGCGAGGTACCCGCGAAGCGGCTTCGGCCACGGCGCCCGGGTGGTCACCGCCGCCGCGATCATCATGATCAGCGTCTTCTCCGGCTTCATCCTCTCGCCGGAGTCGATCGTCAAGTCGATCGGTTTCGCGCTCGGCGTGGCCGTGCTCTTCGACCCGCTGATCGTGCGGATGACGATCGTGCCCGCGGTGATGACGCTGCTCGGCAAGGCCGCCTGGTGGCTGCCCCGCTGGCTCGACAAAACTACTGCCCAATGTGGACGTAGAGGGCGAGAAGCTCCGCCACCAGCTGGACGAGGTGCCCGCACCGGTCGAGCGCGAGCTGGCGACGACTCAAGTCTGATTGATATCGATCAATTTCCGTGTCACGCTGGTCGCATGCGTACCCGCGTGGTTGCCCTTGCCCTGACGACCCTGCTGGCGGCCGGTGCCGTCCTGACCGCACCCACCGCCGCGCAAGCGGCGGTGGGCTGCGGCATCACCTACGAGAAGCAGTGGGACAACGGCACCACCTTCGGCGTCTCCATCATGATCGACAACACCGGCGACGCGATCGACGGGTGGACCCTCGCGTTCACGTTCCCCGGCAACCAGCGGATCACCACCAGCTGGCCGGTGACCTGGTCCCAGGCGGCCGGCAGCCCCCAGGTGACCGCGACAAGCAACGCGCCGTGGAACGCGCGACTGGCACCCGGCCGCCGGATCGCCATCGGCTTCAACGGGACATACACCGGCGCCAACACGATGCCCACCGCGTTCACGCTCAACGGGACGCCGTGCCGGCCCGTCGGCCCGCCCAACACCCAGGTACCGACGGTCGCGCTCACCAGTCCCGTGCCCAACCAGGTGTACCGCTCGACCGACCCCATCCAGCTGGACGCGACGGCGAGCGACGACCACGGCGTGGCCCGCGTCGACTTCCACCTCGACGGCCGGCTCGTGGCCAGCGACACCACCGCGCCGTACACCACCACGCTCACGGGCGTGCCCGCCGGCCAGCACACCGCGCAGGCCACCGCGTACGACGACGGGACACCGCAGCGCGCCGCCGCGACGCAGGTCCGGTTCTGGGTCGACGGGACGCAGCCGCCGGCGGCCAACCCCTATGTGGGCGCCCGCGTGTACGTCAATCCAGAGTGGAGCGCCAGGGCGCTCGCCGAGCCCGGCGGCGAGCGGGTCGCCGACCAGCCGACGGCGGTGTGGCTCGACACCATCGCCGACATCGAGGGCGGCGCGGGCGCGATGGGCCTCGCCGCGCACCTCGACGAGGCGGTCGCCCAGTCCGGCGGGCAGCCGATGGTCGTCCAGCTCGTCCTCTACGACCTGCCCGGCCGCAACTGCGGGCGGATGGCGTCCGAAGGCGAGCTCGGCCCCGACGACCTGCCCCGCTACAAGGCGGAGTTCGTCGACCCGATCGCCGAGATCCTCGGCCGTCCGGCCTACGCCAACCTGCGCGTCGTGACGGTCGTCGAGCCGGACTCGCTGCCCAACCTGGTCATCAGCACCGGCACGCGACCCTTCGCGACCCTGCTCTGCAACGCGATGGCGGCCAACCGCGGCTACGTCGACGGCATCGGCTACGCGCTCGCCAAGCTCGGCGCGGTGCCGAACGTCTACAACTACCTCGACCTGTCGCACCACGGCATGATCGGGTGGGAGGACAACCTGCGGCCCACGATCGACCTGATGGCCCTGGCCGCCCGCGCGTCCGGCAGCACCACGGCCAACGTGCGCGGGTTCGTCACCAACACCGCCAACTACTCGGCGCTGCGCGAGCCCTTCATCCCGATGGTCCCGCCGTACACCTACACGAAGTGGGTGGATTGGAACCAGTTCAACGACGAGCTGACCTTCGCCCAGGCGGTGCGGGTCCCGCTGGTGCAGGCCGGCTTCCCCGCGGGCATCGGCCTCCTGATCGACACCTCCCGCAACGGTTGGGGCGGGCCGACCCGCCCGACCGGCCCGTCGACGTCGACCGACGCCAACTGGTTCGTCGACGAGTCGCGGATCGACCGGCGGATCAGCAAGGGCAACTACTGCAACCAGACCGGTGCCGGCCTCGGGGAGCGCCCCACCGCCGCGCCCGTGGACGGCATCCAGGCCTATGTGTGGATCAAGCCGCCGGGCGAGTCGGACGGCGCGAGCATCCCGATCCCCGGCGCCGCCTTCGACCGGATGTGCGATCCCACGTACGACGGCCCGCCGCGCGGCAGCAGCACACCGTCCGGCGCGCTGCCCGGCGCACCGCCGTTCGGCGCGTGGTTCCCGGCCCAGTTCCGGCAGCTGATGCAAAACGCGTACCCGCCGCTCTAGGCCGGCTTGGGTGCCCGGCGCGGTTGGCCGCCGCACCGGGCCCCAAACGATCGATAAAGTTCAGTACGATCCGTAGACATGACGGATACCCAGCGTCCCGTGCGCGACTACCCGTTCAACGCGCCCGACCGGCTCCGCCTCGATCCCTTCTACGCCGAGCTGCGCCGCACCGAGCCCCTGACCCGGGTGCGGTTGCCGTTCGGTGAGGAGGCGTGGCTGGCCACCCGCTACGCCGACGTCCGCACCGTGCTCGGCGACCCGCGCTTCAGCCGCGCCGCCAGCGTCGGGCGCGACGAGCCGCGGATCACCCCGCGCCAGATCGAGGGCGGCATCCTGTCGATGGACCCGCCCGAGCACACCCGCCTGCGCCGGCTGGTCGCCAAGGCGTTCACCGCGCGGCGGGTCGAGCAGCTGCGCCCCCGGGCCCGGGAGATCGCCGACGGCCTCGTCGACCGCATGGTCGAGGCCGGGCCGCCGGCCGACCTGGTCGAGCGCTTCGCCACTCCCCTGCCGATCACCGTGATCTGCGAGCTGCTCGGCGTCCCGGTCACCGACCAGGACCGCTTCCACGTCTGGTCCGAGGCGATCGTGTCGACCACGTCGCTCACCCCTGAGCAGATCAAGTCCTACCTGGACAGTCTCTGGGCCTACATGGCCGGCTTGATCGCCCAGCGCCGGGACACCCCGACCGACGACCTCATCAGCGCGCTGGTCCGGGTCCGCGACGAAGACAACGACCGCCTGACCGAGCAGGAGATGGTGCGGCTGCTGGCCGGCCTGCTGGCCGCCGGGCACGAGACCACCGTGACGCAGATCCCCAACTTCGTCTACGTGCTGCTCACCCACCCCGACCAGCTGGCACAGCTGCGGGCCGACCCCGACCTGGTGCCCACGGCGGTCGAAGAGCTGATGCGCTACGTCCCGCTCGGCGTGGCGTCCTCGTTCGCCCGCTACGCCCTCGAAGACATCGAGCTGGGCGGCGTGCTCGTCCGCGCCGGCGAGCCGGTCATCGGCTCGGTCGCGTCGGCCAACCGCGACGACGAGGTCTTCGCCGAGCCCGACACGCTCGACCTCACCCGCTCGGCCAACCCGCACATGGGTTTCGGCCACGGCGTGCACCACTGCATCGGCGCACAGCTGGCGAGGATGGAGCTACAGGTCGCGGTCGCCACCCTGATCGACCGCCTGCCCGGCCTGCGTTTCGCCGGCCCCGAGGAGGACCTGGAGTGGAAGAGCGGCCTGCTGGTCCGCGGCCTCAAACGGATGCCCGTCGCATGGTAGCTCCACAGTGGAGGATTTCGGTCGACGCCGCCCGGTGCATCGGCTCAGGCACCTGCGCGGGCACCGCCCCGGAGTGGTTCACGCTGGTCGACGGCGTCTCCACCCCGGCCAGCGACCACGCCGACCCCGACGAGGCCATCACCGACGCGGCCGAGCTCTGCCCGGTGATGGCCATCTCGGTGCACGACTCCACCGACCGCCTGATCGCACCCGAGCCGCTGTAAAGAGCTTCCGAAGTTGGGGTGACGTGGCCTGAGTTCCTATTGGACAGAGATTTGAGCTACCGCGACGTTCGTCGTGGTCCAGACCGCTGCGCGGGGCCCCCGGGAAACCTCACCCGTCCGCCGCTGGTCGCGCTCACCCCTGGCGGCGGTCGACGTTTGTCCACAATGCCCCGCTCCCGGATCGGCGATCCGGGAACGCGACAGGGGTTTCGTCGCCGCGGGTAACCGCCGCGGCGGTGTGAGCGGCGCGAGATTCGAGATCTAGGAGAGTTTAGGCGCTATTTCAACCCGAAGTCTCCTAGATCTCGAAGCCTCGTCCCTTGGCTGGTTACGCTGCGTCAGGATGTCGGAGGTAGGGGCCTGCTACTGGCCGCGAAGACCCCGGGGGGTTGTCGCGCGGACCTGGCAGTGGACGGCCGGGGGTTTCGGCTCGCTCCGCGAGCCGCCGGCCGGGAACGGTGCCCGCGGGAAAGCACCCCAAGAAAACGCTCCGCTGCGCTCCACGTTTCCCCGGGGACCCCGAGCAAACGGTCCGCAGCTGGCGCGGACGTGGGCAAATATGCCCTCGAAGGAAGCTCACGCCGGGCGCCGGCCCTGGATCAGATAGCTCTAGTCGTCGTCGTCATCGTCATCGTCGTCGCCATCGCCGCCGCCGGGGCAGCCGGTGAGCGCGACAAGGCCGGCCAGCGAGCCAGCCGCCAGCAGCGTCCGCCCGAAGAACGCCCGCCGCCCGATCGTCGCGCCCTGGTCTTCGTTCGTCTCGTCCATGCCCGGCATTCTGACAGCGCGAGGAGGTCACCGGAAGCCTCACGCGCTCCGCGGCTCGGGGTTAGCTGACGGCGGTGGCGGCGGCGCGGCCGGCTGTGCGGCCGGAGAAGAGGCAGCCGCCGAGGAAGGTGCCCTCCAGGGAGTTGTAGCCGTGCATGCCGCCGCCGCCGAAGCCCGCCACCTCGCCGGCCGCGTACACGCCGGGCAGCGGCTGGCCGTCGGCGCGCAGGACCCGGCCGGACAGGTCGGTGTGCAGGCCGCCGAGGGTCTTGCGGGTGAGGATGTTGAGGCGGACGGCGATGAGCGGGCCCGCCTTGGGGTCCAGGAGGCGGTGTGGCGTGGCGACCCGGACGAGCCGGTCGCCGCGGTACGAGCGGGCGCCGCGGATCGCGGTCACCTGGGCGTCCTTGCTGAACGGGTTGGAGATCTCGCGGTCGCGGGCCACCATCACGCGCCGCAGCTCCGCGGGGTCGATGGCTGGGCCGCCGGCCCGCTCGGCGAGGTCGTTCATGCCGGCGACGAGCCTGGGCAGCGTGTCGGCCACGACGAAGTCGGCGCCGTGCCGCTTGAACGCCTCGACCGGGCCGGGTGCGCCCGGCCGCACCCGCTGGAGCACCTGCCGGACGCTGCGGTTGGTGAGGTCGGGGTTCTGCTCGGAGCCGGAAAGCGCGAACTCCTTCTCGATGATCTTCTGGGTCAGCACGAACCAGCTGTAGTCGTACCCGGTGGCCATCAGGTGCCGCAGCGTGCCGAGCGTGTCGAAGCCGGGGAACAGCGGCGCGGGCAGCCGCCGGCCGGTGGCGTCGAGCCACAGCGACGACGGGCCGGGCAGGATGCGGATGCCGTGGTTGGGCCAGACCGGGTCCCAGTTTTGCAGGCCCTCGGTGTAGTGCCACATCCGGTCCGGGTTGATGATCTGGCCGCCGGCCGCCTCGGTGATGGCGAGCATGCGGCCGTCGACGTGGGCGGGGACGCCGGCCACCATGCGTTTCGGCGGCGGGCCGAGGCGGGCCGGCCAGGCTTTGCGTACCAGGTCGTGGTCGCCGCCGATGCCGCCGGAGGTGACGATCACGGCCTGCGCGGTGTACTCGAAGTCGCCGGTCTCCACGCGCGAGCTGGTGGTGCCGCGCGGGGCGTCGCTGGGCTCCAGCACGCGGCCGCGCACGCCGGTGACCTCGCCGCCGGTGGTGACCAGGCCGTCGACGCGGTGCCGGAACCGCAGCTCGACAAGCCCGCGCGCCGCCGCCTCGCGCACCCGGCGGGCGAACGGCTCGACCACGCCCGGACCGGTGCCCCACGTGATGTGGAAGCGGGGCACCGAGTTGCCGTGGCCGTCCGCCGCGCCGCCGCCGCGCTCGGCCCAGCCCACCACCGGGAAGAGCCGGTGGCCCATCGCGCGCAGCCAGGCCCGCTTTTCCCCGGCGGCGAAGTTGACGTACGCCTCGGCCCAGCGCCGCGGCCACTCGTCTTCGGGCCGGTCGAAGCCGGCGCTGCCCAGCCAGTCCTGCCAGGCCAGCTCGACCGAGTCGCGGATGCCCATCCGCCGCTGCTCGGGCGAGCCGACCAGGAACAGCCCGCCGAACGACCAGAACGCCTGGCCGCCGAGGCTCTGCTCCGGCTCCTGGTCGAGCAGCACGACCCGGCGGCCCGCGTCGGCGAGCTCCGCGGTGGCGACCAGCCCGGCGAGGCCGGCCCCCACCACGATCACGTCAGCGTCCATGGAGCGTAACCATAGGCTAGGCGATCTGGTACGCCCGCAGCACTGTCTGCTCCAGCGTGTTGCCGGCCGTGTCGGTCACCTTCGCCCGGAGCGCGGCGTGCCCGTCCGCCGGGTGCCGCACGGTGGTCGTCCACTGTGGACCGAAGCGCTTCACCTTCGCCGCCTGCCAGGTGCGGCCGTCGTCGTACGAGACCTCCACGGACAGCTTCCGCACGGCGACGGGTCCGGTCCCCTGCCTTTCCAGGTACACCGGGAAAGTGAACGAGCGGCCGCCCGGGGCCCGGTTGCGGAGGTCGACGGGCGGGGCGAAGCGGGCGGTCAGCAGCGGCAGCGCCGTGCCCTCGTCGGCGGCCGCCGAGCGGAACGTCCAGGCCGCCGACACCTTCGTCCACTGTGGCCACCAGTCCACCGAACGGCTCGTCTCGGCCACGAGGCGGTACCTGCCCGGCTCGGCCGGCACCTCGAACCGGGCCTGGTCGGGCACGTCCGCGGTGCCGACCAGCGCGCCGTCCCGGTACAGGCTGATCGCGCCGGTGTCGGTGCCGTCCTCGCTGAACGGCACGCGGGGGCGGCCGGCACCGTCGCCGTAGAGCGGGAGGATCACGTCGATCGCGCCGCCGTCGCGCCACGCCCACGGCCGCGGTCCGGACTCGGTGCCCGTCTCACCCCGGAACGAAGGGCCGGCGACCGCTCTGTTCCACGCGATCCGGTACGTGCGCCGGGGCGCCAGGGTCACCGTGTCGCCGAGCGAGTCCCGCGGACCCCAGTAGCCGTGGGCACGCAGGTGCCAGGTGCCCGGCGAGAAGTACTCGATCCGCTCCCGCGGCGCCCGCGCCGGCACCGACCAGCCACCGCCGAGGGACGAGCCGAAGAAGTCGGTGTCCGCGACGACGTAGCGGAGCGAGTCGGCGACGTTGTCGTGGTACGCGGTCCGCACCGCGGCCAGTTCTCTGGTGCGCGGGCGGTGCACCTGCGGCGTGGTCACCTTCCCGGTCACGCCGTACGCCAGCTCGTACCGCAGGCTGGGCCACGGGCGGCTGGCGTACTCCACTGTGGTCTGTCCCGCCTTGACCAGCGCGGCGAGCCGCGCCGCCGTCGGGCCGAAGCCGCGCAGCGTGGGCAATGCCGGAGCCGGCTCGTCCGCCGCCAGCGGGACGTCTTCCAGCACGTTCACCATGGCCATCCGCGCGCCGGCGTCGCGGATGTACCCGGTCCGCCGGTACGCCTCCTCGTAGCTCGTGTCGCCGGGGATCTCGAAGAGCACGAGCTTGCCCTTCGCGTCGATCTTCGCCAGGTCTTCGGGTGTGCCCTGGCCGCCGTAGACCATTTGTGGGGTGGCCGCCTCCTCGGGCGTGGGCGAACCGGAAAGCCAGCCGGTGGCGACCTCGAAGCGCTCGCCGTCGTCGGCGAACAGCTCCAGCTCCGGCTCCATGGCCCGCCGCGACTGTCCAAAGGCGAACGTCGCCGAGCTGGTCCCCGGCAGGGTCGCCGCGTACGCCTCGTGGAAGCGCGGGTCGAGGCCGGTGAGGAGGCCGAACGTGCAGTCGCAGTCGGCGATCCGGGTCAGGATGTGCGTCTGCGCGCTCCCGCCGCGGGCGGCCGGGTTGTCCACTGTGGTCGACACCGGCTTGCCGTCGCGGGCGTCGAAGGTCTGCGCGACGTCCCGGTCGAGCACCAGTTCAGGGTGGCTGACGAAGCTGTACGTCGGCTCCCGCCCGGCCCGCGGCGTCTCGATCGTCGTGTGCACCGCGTACCGCCCGGCGGGCAGGCGGATCGTCCCGGACAGTCCCCAGTAGAAGAAGTCGCTGTCGTCGAGGTCGTAGATGGTGACGCTCGGGAAGTCGCCCTCCGGTGGCGCGTTGCCGTCCCGGTCGACGAGCTCGACCGCGAGGTCGAACATCGGCGGCTCCTGGAGCACCGAGACCGCGGTGCGGGTGGCGACGGCACCGCCGGCCTCGCGGGCCACGACGACCCCGCCGTACGTCCCCGCCGCTCCGTCCACGGTGGACACGACCGCGTCGACGGTGGCTGTCCCGCCGGCCGGGACGGTGACGGTGCCGGCCGGCAGCGCGAGCATCCCGGCGGGCGCCGGGGCGCCGTCGCGGCGGGTCAGCGCGGCGCTCAGGGTGAGCGTCACCGGCGCGTCGCCGGTGTTGCGCCAGGTGATCGCCTGCTTGCGGGAGGCTCCCTGGTTGGGCCACCGCAGGTACGTCGAGAAGCTGCCGGTGGCGGTGACCGCGGCGGCGGTGGCCCGGCCGGCGTCGACCCGCCCGGTGCCCACCGTGTACGGGCTGGCGTCCGCGACCTCGTCGGCTGTGCTCATCAGCCCGTCCTTCAGCTCGCCCGGCCCCCACGCCGGGCGCAGCTGGGCCAGCAGCGCCGCCGAACCGGCCACGTGCGGCGTCGCCATCGAGGTGCCGTCGAGCCGGTGGTACGCCTCGCCTTCGGCCGGCCACGCCGCCAGGATCCCCTCACCCGGCGCCGCCAGGTCCGGCTTGACCGCGCCGTCACCCACGCGCGGCCCGCGGTTGGAGAACTCGCTCGGCACGTCGCTCTTGCTCACGCTGCCGACGGCGAGCGCCTCGGTGGCGGCCGCCGGCGCGGAGACCCACTCGTCCGCGCCGTCGTTGCCGGTGGCGGCCACGAACAGCGTGCCGTACTCCCGGGTGAGCGCGCCCACCGCGGCGGAGAGCGGGTCGGTGCCGTCGCTGCCGTACCCGCTGCCCAGGCTCATGTTGACCACGTCGGCGCGCGCCTCCCCCGCCGCCCACTGCATGCCCGCGATGATCGAGTCGAACGTGCCGTTGCCGTCGTCGTCGAGCACCTTGCCGACCGCGAGCGTCGCATCCGGCGCCACGCCCCGGTAGCGGCCGCCGGAGGCGGCACCCGACCCGGCGACCGTCGAGGCGACGTGCGTGCCGTGGCCGTTGCCGTCCTCGACGCTGCCCTTGCCGGAGAAGTCGCGCGCCGCCGCGACCTTGCCCGCGAGGTCCGGATGGTCCGTGTCGACGCCGGTGTCCAGCACCGCGACCCGCACACCCTTGCCGGTCAACCCCTTCGCCCAAGCGGCCGGCGCGCCGATCCGCGGGACGCTCTCGTCGAGGAACGCCTTCGCCTTCCCGTTGAGCCAGACCCGCTCGACACCGCCGCCGCCCGGCGCCAGCTCCCGCCACACGCGGCTCGCGTCGGCCTTGCCCGCGTCGAGGGCCGCCATCCGCACGCCCGGCAGGCCGCGCCGCACGGCCGCACCCCGCGGCGCGGCACGCTTGGCCGCCGCCTGGTCGGTGTACCGGACCAGCAGCGGCAGGCTAGACACCCGCGCGTCGTCGTAGCCCTGCCGGACCAGCCCGGTGACGTTGAACAGCTGCCAGTCCAGCCTTCCGGACCGCACCAGCGCCGCCGCGTCGGACGGCAGCACGTACCGGTCGCCGCGCCGCGTGATCTGCTGGAACTGCACCGGCCGCGCCCGCCGCGCCGGCTCCACCACGACGCCGGCCCGAGCACCCACGCCGCGCACGAGCACGCGGTCTCCGGTGATCAGTGTGACCCACGATCCCCCGCCGTCCGCCGGACTCCGGCCGGCGGCCTCGGCCTCGGCCCGCCCGGCCGGCCCCGCGACCACGCCGCCGCCCACCACCACGGCCAGGAACCCCGCCAAGAACGCGCGTCTTCTCATCGGCCCTCCCCTGTCTTCGGCTGCACTCATCTGTACTTCGCCGAAGGGCCCCTTCGCGTTCCCGACCGCGCCGAGAAGGCTCATACCGTGGGCTTTACGGCACGTCCCCGCCCGCGAGCAGCAGGCTGCGCGCCGACTGGTAGGGGCAGCCGGCGGCGTCGAAGGCGTCGGCCGTGGCGCGCACCCGCTTGGCGTCGCCGTCGAGCAGCGCCTCCGCCCGGTCCACGATGGCGCCGGCGACCGGGTTGCCGGCCACGACGGCCCGCGCGGCGGCCACGCGGTCGGCGGCCTCGGGGCTCCTGGCGAGCACGGCGGCTTCGGCGCGCAGCGCCACGTACCAGTGCAGCCAGATCCAGGTAACCCACCGCCACACCTCGCTCGGCTCGGGCGCGAGCCGCTCCGTCGCCCGCTCAACCTGTCCACTGTGGAGCATCTCGATCGCGTCGAACACCGCACCGTAGCCGTACGTGTACGGCGCGCCGATGTCGAGGCGCTGGAGGACCGCCTGCCACTCCCGCCGGGCGTCGTGGTCGCCACGCAGGCCGTACACCATCGCCACGGCGGACACCGCCGGCGCGAGGTACGACCGGTCGGGGTGTCCGGCCCGCCGCCACGCCTCGAGAAAGCGGGCGGCGACCGCCTCGTCGACCTCGCCGGCGAACGCGTCGGCCACCAGCAGCCAGCTCGTGGCGCGATGCCCGACCTCCGCCAGCAGCGGGTGGTCCGCGAGCTTCCGCGCCCACCGGCGGGCGCCCGGCAGGTCTCCCGCGCCGAGGGTGGCCTCGGCGGCGATGCCGAGCGCGTCGATCAGCTCGTGGGTGCCGGCTGGAGTGTCCGATGTGGACGAGAGCAGCGTGACCCGGCGTCGGGCCGTGGCCGCCGCGCCGAAGGTGTCACCGCCCCAGCACTGCGCGCCCAGCAGCGCGTCGAGCGCGGCCGACTCGGCGAGCGGGTCGCCGGTGCGGCCGGCCAGCTCGACCGCCCGCGTGGCACGCGCGAGCGTCTCCGGCACGTCGTTGTCGGGCGGCCCCTGGACGGCGCCGAACGCGTCGGTGAGCACCCCGGCCTCGGCCAGCGCCACCGCCGCCTGGGCGGCCGGGTCGTCGCCCGCCAGCTCGCGCGCCTCGGCGATGAGCGCCACCGCCTCCTCGCGGGTCGGCACGCGCACGAACCTCCCGGAGAAGCGGTACGCGTTGGCGGCGGCGGTCGCCAGGTCGGTGGCGGCGCCCGCGGTGTCCTCGCCGCGGCGGGCGGCGTCCGCGGCCGCGAGCTGGAGGCGGTGCATGTCGTCGCCGCGCATCCGGCAACCGGCGACGGCCGCGGCCCGCCGGAGCATCGACGCGGCGGCGGCCGGGTCGTCCGCGAGCGCGGCCGCCTGCTCGTAGCGCTGCTGGGACTCGCCGACGAGCTGGCGGGTGAACGTCAGCTCCGCCAGGTCGCGGGCGAGGCGGTGCGCCTCCGCGCGCTGCTCCGGCCGGTCGGCCGCCCACCCGAGCGCGGCGCGCAGCTCGTCCGCCACGGCGTCGAAGCGGGCCCGCCAGTCGTCCCGCACCACGGCGAGCCCGGCGGCGTTGGCCAGGCACCAGCGCAGGTGCCGGGACCGCGTGTCGACGAGCTCACCGGACTCGGCGAGCCGCTCCGCGCCGTACTGGCGGATGGTCTCCAGCGCGCGGTATCCGGCCGTCACCACCAGCAGGCTCTGCTCGGCGAGGCGGGCCAGCCCGTCCGCGGCGGCGCCCACCTCGTACCCGGCGACCTCCGCCGCCGCCGCGACCGTGAACGGCCCCACGAACACCGACACCCGCCGCAGGAGCGCCCGGTCCTCGGGCTCCAGCAGCGCGTGGCTCCAGTCGAGCGCCGCCCGCACCGAGCGGTGCCGCTCGTCGGCGCGGGAGCCGCCGGCCAGCATCCGGAGCGGGTCGGACAGGCCGGCGGTGAGGCCGTCCAGCCCGAGCGTCGACCACCGGGCGGCGGCCAGCTCGATCGCCAGCGCCATGCCGTCGAGTCGCTCGCAGAACGCGGCGATGTGGTGGCGCACCCCGGGGTCGGGCGGCGATCCCACCGCGGCCGCCCGGTCCACGAACAGCGCGACGGCGTCGAGCCCCAGGGACAGCGGCGGCACCTGGTACACGCGCTCGAACGGCACCATCAGCCGGGCCCGGCTGGTCGCCAGCACCGTCAGGCGGGGGCACGCGGCGAGCAGCCGCTCGACGAACGGCGCCACCCCGTCGCGTACCTGCTCGCAGTTGTCGAGCACGAGCAGCGCCCGGCGGTCGGCCAGCGCGGCGACCACCGACTCGTCCAGGCCGCGGCCGGGCTGCTCGCCGAGGCCCAGCGCGCCGGCGACCGCGGCCGCCACCATGCCCGGGTCGCTGATCGGGACAAGATCAACAAACCAGACCCCGTCCGGGTACGCGCCGGCCGCCTCCCCGGCCACCGCCAGCGCGAGCCGGGTCTTGCCCACCCCGCCCGGGCCGAGAGCGGTCACCTGGCGGTGCGCGGCGAGCATCTCGGTCAGCTCGGCCCGCTCCCCCACCCGGCCCACGAAGGACGTCAGCGGCGCCGGCAGCACCGGCGCCGGCGCGGACCGCTTCGCGCCGGCCCGCTCGGCGAGCGCCCGCCGGTCCGGCACCTCCAGCTTGCGCAGCAGCGAGGAGACGTGGCTCTCCACGGTGCGCACCGATATGTACAGCCGCGCACCGATCTCGGCGTTGCTCAGATGGTCTCCGAGCAGCGCCAGGACGTCCGCCTCCCGGGCCGAGATCTCCACGGCCCCATCCTTGCGTACCGGGATTCCGTGGTCGCCTCCGTGGTCAGCACGGATTCGGAGGACCCCCGCCCGCGGCGAAGCTATGAGCACGTCCGATCCATTACCCGAGGAGAAACGATGATCAAGACCGTTTTGCACCCGGTGTCCGACCTCGCCAAGGCCAAGGCCGTGTACGCCGCCCTGCTCGGCGTCGAGCCGCGAACCGACGGCTCCTACTACGTCGGCTTCGACACCGAGGGCCAGCACATCGGCCTGGTGCCCGGCGGCGGCCCGCAGGGCATGACCTCGCCGGTGGCCTACTGGCACGTGACCGACATCGAGGCCACGCTGGCCGAGGTGACCTCCGCCGGCGCCACCACGAAGGAGCCCGTGCGCGACGTCGGCGGCGGCCGCCTGGTGGCCACCTTCACCGACCCCGACGGCAACGTGCTCGGCCTGATCCAGGACCGCTGAGGAGACACCGCCATGACCGCCGTCGCCACCCCCGAGGCACACCAGTCCTACCCCGAGGTGCTGCGCGACCGGCGGGTGGCTGGACTCCTGCTCGGCGACCTGCTCGCCAGCGTCGGCACCGGCATGATCCTCGTGGCCATGCCGGTGCAGACCCTCTCCATCCACGGCGGCGTCCCCAAGGCGATCGCCATCGGCATGGTCGAGGCGGCACCCTTCGTCATCTCCACCATCCTGGCCCTGTCCATCGGGCTGGGACGGGTGCGGATACCGCCGCGCACACTTCTGGTCGCCGACTGCGTGCTGCGATCGCTGACCTTCGCGACCCTCGGCGTCCTCGCGCTGACCGGCCACCTCACGCTGCCGGTGCTCATCGCCGGCCTCCTGATCGGCGCGACATTCCGCATGGCCGGGTCGAGCAGCCGTCGCCTGCTGGCCACGTCGATGGTGGACGAAACGGGCAGGTTCGCCGTCAACGGCCTGCTCGGCCTCAACGCCACCTTCGCCCTGTACATCGTGGGCCCGGTCCTGGGCGGCCTGATCGTCGCCTCGACGAGCCCCGGCGTCGCGCTCATCTGCGACGCCGCCGGCGCGCTGATCCTGCTGGCCGCGGTCGCCGCGGCGGTGCCACGCGCCCGCGCGGCCAAGCAGCCCGACATGCCCCGGCGCCCACCGTCGCACGAGTCCGGCTGGCGCATCCTGCGCCGCCGCCCGGTGGCCGCCCGCCTGCTGTTCGTCGAGTTCTTCTTCAACTTCCTGTACATGCCCGTCGAAATCGCCCTACCCCTCTACGTCCGCGCGAAGCTGGACGCCGACGCGGCCGCGCTCGGCCTGATGTGGGGCGCCCTGGGCGTCGGCGCCTTCGTCGGCGCCGCACTCGTCAACCAGCTGCGCCACCTCCCCCAACGCCACCTGCTCATCGTGATCATCGCCCTCTGGGCCCTCTGCCCGATCGCACTCGCCTCGGTGCAGAGCCTGACCGCCGCGATGGTCGTATTCGGCCTCGGCGGCCTGGTGTGGGCACCGTTCACCCCGGTGGTCTACAGCTTCCTGCAATCCGGCCTGGCGCCCGAAGAACAACAACAGGTGGTCACCCTCTGGACCACCGGCGCCACCGTCGCCGCCCCGCTCGGCCT
The DNA here is from genome assembly GCF_052068095.1 of Phytohabitans sp. LJ34. Classification (NCBI taxonomy): domain Bacteria; kingdom Bacillati; phylum Actinomycetota; class Actinomycetes; order Micromonosporales; family Micromonosporaceae; genus Phytohabitans; species Phytohabitans sp. LJ34. The sequence continues at coordinate 86,769 of NZ_JBQHDG010000016.1, forward strand.
CGCCGCCGGCGGCCCCCTCATCGAGCTGGCCGGCACCACCGGCGGCCTGGTCCTGTCCGGCGCGCTGACCCTCCTGCTGGTCCCGGTCGCCGCCTTCGCCGTCCTCCGCCGGACCGAACCCAAAAGCCAGATCTGAGCTACCGCGACGCCCGCCGTGGTCCAGACCGTCGCTCCCGCGGCCTCACCCTCCGCCGCTGGTCACGCTAACCCTGCGCGCAACGAGGGGCGGGTGAATGTGAGCTCGCGACACGCGGTGGTCGACGTTTGTCCACAATGCCCGCTCCCGGACCGGCGATCCGGGAAGGCGACAGGGGGCTTGTCCCGCGGACCTGGCAGTGGACGGCCGGGGATCTCGGCTCGCCCTGCGAGCCGCCGGCCGGGAGCGGTGCCCGCGGGAGCAAACGGTCCGCCGCTGACGCGGACGCGGGCAAATATGCTTCGAAAGAAAGCCACGACGGGCGGAGGGGATTGACGTTAGCCTATTGGTATGGGTCGTCGTGTCTTGGCTGTTCTCGCGCTTGTCGTCGGGCTGACGCTTGCCGGTTCCAGTGCCGCGCACGCTGTGGAAACGCGGGTGTTCCGGGGTGAGGGGACGAGCAGCTTCGGCCCCGGGATCGCCTACTACTACGCCCTCGGAGACGCGTTGGGGCAGGCTGGCGACGCGGGCTTCGAGAGCGAGCAGTGCCATGTGGTCGACAGCGAGGACTTCTGGCCGATGGTGGTCTACGTCTACCTGGAGTGCACCCGCTGACGCCCGCCGTCACCGCGCCGCGTAGGTGAGCCGGTAGCGGCCGATGCGGATCTCGTCGCCCGGGGCCAGTGCGGCGGTCTTGACGCGCTCGCCGTTGACGTACGTGCCGTTGAGACTGTCTAGGTCGGACACGGTGTAGCCGGTCTCCTGGCGGTGAAACTCGGCGTGCTTGCGGGAAACGGTGGCGCCGTCGAGCAGGATCTCGTTGCCGCCGTCGCGGCCGCAGGTGACCACGTCGCCGTCGAGCACGAACACCGCGCCCGCCCCTGGGCCCTGGCGGATCTGGAGGACCGCGGCGCCGGCCGGCGCGCCCACGGGCGGTGCCTCGGCCTCGTCGGCCACGCTGAGCTGGATCGCTTCCATCTGCGTGGTCTCGTCGAGGTCGATCACCCGGTACGCGGAGGTGGGCGCCGGGTCGGCGATGTTCCACCGGACGGTGGGGCTCTGCCGCGCGGCGTCCGTGACGCCTTCGGTGGCGAGCACGGCGTCGCCGCAGCGGATCGGGATGCCGGTCTCCTGCGCGAACGCCACCGCCTCCAGCAGCGCCGCGGGCACCCGCACACCGTCGCCGACGACCAGCACCACCTGGGCCGGGGCGGACGAGGCCTCGCCGATCTCCACGTGGCGGGCGGGCGCACCGACCGCGTCCAGGAGGTCACGCACCAGGCCAGCGCTCACGCCCGCGCCCTGGCCGGGGCGCGCCGCCGCCGGGGCGGTGAGCCGCAGGTGGCGGCCGCTCGCCGGGTCTTCGAGCACCACCGTCGCCGGCTCGTGCCAGGACCCCGATCGCACCGTGACAACACTCAACTCCGGCATGCGCATCCCCAACCCGCTCGATCCGACTGCGTCGAGGGTAGGGCCCCCACCGCCGCGGTGCCCACCCGGCCCATATCGGCGCTGGTCTCAGGAGGGCGCGCTGTCGCCGTCGCGGCGGCGTAGCTCCTCCTCGCGGCGGCGCAGGTCGGCCTCCCACTTGCGGAGCAGGTCCTCGTCTTCGCGCCGCTCGCGGGACTTGCTCCGGAGAAACTCCGGGTCATCGTCCGGGGCGAGCGGCCGGGGGCGCTCGGACTCCGGGAAGCCACTGCCCGGGCGCCAGGTGCCGGCCCGGCCCACCCGCCGGTTCTGCGGCCGCCCGGCGACGAACCAGACGATCGGCCCGATCGGCGGGAAGAGCAGGATGATGAAGACCCACGCCACCTTGGGCAGGTTGCGTACCGCCGACTCCTCAGTGGACAGACAGTCGATCAGCGCGATGACGACCAGCACCAGGTCGACGATGAACAGCAGGCCGTAGAGACGAATCACGCCGGACATCATGCCGCGTGAACACGGCGCCGTGTGCCCCGTCCGGCTGGTACGCCGGCCGACCGGGTGAGGCTAGGCGCCGTGCGTCTCCCGCCACGACAAGCTGGCCAGGCGGGCCGCGGTGGGGCATGCGCGGATCCTTCACGCAAGCCGGTCTGATCGAGGGCCGGGGCGCGGAGGCTGAGGCCGCGGGAGCAGCGGTCTGGACCGCGGCGGACATCGCGGTAGCTCGATTCCTAGCTCGTCGCGGCGGCGGCTACCGCCGCGGCGAACTCTCGTGGGGACTCCATCGGGACGAAGTGGCCGGTGTCGCTCAGGCGGTGCAGCCGGAGGTCGGCGAAGTACTGGTCGAGCCGGTCGGACCAGGCTGGCGGAAACAGCGGGTCGTGGTCGGGCCACAGCACCGTGGTCGGGGCGGCGAGACGCTCCGCGGGACGTTCGGCGGCGACCCTGGCGAGCGCCCCGCCGCTGGCCCGATACCACCCGAGCAACGCCGTGAAGGCGCCCGGCTCGGCGTACAGCGAGACGAGGTGGTCGATGTGCTCGTCCGGCACGGTGAAGCCCGGCCCGGCCCAGTGCGTCCAGAAATGCCGGAGGTAGGCGCGCACCGCGTCGGGCCGGCCGTCGATGAGGTCGGCGGCCAGCGGGAGCTGGTTGAAGGCCGGGAACCAGAACTCCCGCTGGGCCGCCGGGCTCAGGATCCGCTCGCCCATCCCGGGCAGCGGCGGCGTCAGCACCAGGGCGCGGACCAGGTCCGGGCGCGTGCGTGCGACCGCCACCGCGACGCGGCTGCCGATGTCGTGCCCGCCCAACACCGGCCGGTCGAGGCCCAGCTCCTCGATCAGGCCGATGACGCCGCGGGCCTGCGCGTCCGGGCCGTAGCAGGCGCCCGACTCGTCGTGGTGCCGGTCCGACTCACCGAAGCCGCGCAGGTCCGGCACCACGACGTCCATTTCGGGCAGGTGGCAGAGGACGGGGCGGTACTCGGTGCGATCGCCCGGCCACCCGTGCAGCAGCACCGCCGCCACGCCGGCACCGCCGCGGTCGTACGACAGCCGGAACCCGTCGACCGCCCTGCTCAGACCCACGGGAGCGCTCACTCGCCGTTGCCGTTGCCGCCGTCGAAGTCGTCGCGGTCGATGACGCGGGTGAAGTCGTCGCGGTCGATGGTCCGGGTGAAGTCGTCCCGGTCCAGGACGTCGTCGCGGTCCACGGTGCCGTCGTCCAACGTGGACACGGCCGGGGCGTCGTGGGGCGCGGCGGGCGCGCTGACGCCCGACAACACCGCCGCGCCGACCGCGGCCGTGACCACTAGTGCCGCTCGAAGCATGGGAATCCTCCTCTGCCGTACCGGAGAACCCAGCATGCGGGGCGGGCTTCATCGAAACCGCATCACCTCGTCCTGTCAGGAGCTCGTGAGGATGACGAGCCGCTGGGTGGCCCGGGTCATCGCGACGTAGCGGTCGACCGCTCCCTCGATGCCCTCGCCGAACGTATCCGGGTCGACGAGGACGACGAGGTCGAACTCCAGCCCCTTCGCCAGCTCCGGGGTCAGCGACCGCACGCGCGCCGTCTCCCGGAACGTGGGGTCGCCGATGACGCAGGCGACGCCCTCCGCGTGCGCGGCGAGCCAGCTGTCGAGGATCTGGTCCCGGTCGGCGACCGATCCGTGTACGACCGGGAGGCCGTTGCCGCGGATCGAGGTGGGCACGTTGGCGTCCGGGAGCACGGCCCGGATGACCGGCTCGGCTTCCGCCATGACCTCCTTCGGCGTGCGGTAGTTGATGGTGAGGGAGGCCAGGTCGATCCGGTCGAGCCCGATCCGCTCCAGCCGCTCCCGCCACGACTCGGTGAACCCGTGCCTCGCCTGTGCGCGGTCCCCGACGATGGTGAAGCTCCGCGACGGGCAGCGCAGCAGCAGCATCTGCCATTCCGCGTCGGTCAGCTCCTGTGCCTCGTCCACCACGATGTGCGCGAACGGGCCGGCGAGCAGGTCCGGCTCGGCGGTGGGTGCCGCCGTCTCGTCGACGAGTTTGTCCCGCATGCCCTGCTGGTTCAGCATGATCAGCACGCCTTCGCCGTCGTCGTAGGTGGTGGACGCGAGCAGTTCGTCGACCACTGTGGACATGCGCTCGCGTTCGGCGGCGAGGGTAGCGTCGGCCCGGCGCCGGCGCCGGGACTCCTCCGGGTCGCCGAGGCGCTGCCGGGCCGCGTCCAGCAGCGGCAGGTCGGACACCGTCCAGGCCTTCGCGTCCGCCCGCTGGAGCTTCCGCACGTCGTCGGTGCTGAGCCAGGGAGCGCACTTGCGCAGGTAGGCGGGCACCGACCAGAGGTCGCCGACGAGCTCGGCCGCGTCGAGCAGCGGCCACGCGCGGTTGAACGCGGCGGCCAGCTCCCGGTTCTGCCGCAGCGACCGGCGGACCAGGTCGGTGGGCTCGCCGCCGTCGTACTTGTCGACGAGGATCGTGAGCAGCTCCTCCCAGACCTCGTCGCGGGCCTCGTTGTGCGGGGTGCCGGGTCCCGGCGCCTCGAACGCCTCGGCCCAGTCGCCGGCGCTCAGCCGGATGTCGGACTCCTGGGTGGTGACCGTCATCCCCTTGGTGGGCGGCTCCTCGTAGAACCGGACCGCCGCCTCGATCGCCTTCACCAGGTCGGCGGAGGACTTCAGCCGGGCCACCTCCGGGTCGGCCTCGACCCCCGCCGCGGCTCCCTCGGCGACGAGGTCCCGCAGGGTACAGGTCTGCACGTCCTCCTCGCCGAGGCTGGGCAGGACGTCGCCGACGTACGCGAGGTAGGGCTCGTGCGGACCGACGAACAGCACGCCGCCGCGCCGGTGCCCGAGGCGGGGGTCGGAGTAGAGCAGGTAGGCGGTGCGGTGCAGCGCGACGACGGTCTTGCCGGTACCCGGACCGCCGTCGACGACGAGCGCGCCGCCGGACCCCGCGCGGATGATGGCGTCCTGGTCGGCCTGGATCGTGCCGAGCACGTCGCGCATCCGGGGCGACCGGGTGCCGCCCAGGCTGGCGATGAAGGCGGACTGGTCGTCGAGCGCGGCGTGCCCCTCGAACCCGTCCGGGGTGAACACCTCGTCCCAGTAGTCGCTGATCCGGCCGAGGTTCCACCGGTAGCGGCGGCGGCTCGCGAGACCCATCGGGTTGGCGTGCGTCGCCGCGAAGAACGGCGCGGCGGCGGGCGAGCGCCAGTCGAGCAGCAGCCGGCGACCCGTGCTGTCGGTGAGCCCCTGCCGTCCGATGTAGACGGGCTCGGGGTCGTCCGCACTGACGATGCGTCCGAGGCACAGGTCCAGGCCGAACCGGCGCAGCGCGCGCAGGCGAGCGGTCAACCGGCGGACCTCCTGGTCGCGGTCGAGCGCCCGGCGACCCTTGCCGGCGGGCGCCCGGCGCTCGGCGTCGAGGCGTTCGGTCAGGTCGGCGAGCGCCTGCTCGAGGCTCTCCGAAATCGCCGCGAAGTGCTGCTCGTCGCGGGCGATCAACGCCGGGTCGGCCTTTGCGGAAAGGCGGTCGGAAAGGTTGAACACGCTGATCGTCAGGTTCACGTAATCGGCCCCCAATTTCACGGATCCCGGCTTCGACCTGCGATTTTGCGCCACAACCGGGGTCTTGCCGCAAGCCCCCGGGTGCGGTATACGTTAAAGAGGGAAAGGAGACGACTCCTTTCCCTTTGTCATTCCCGCCAATCCACGAGCGCCGTGGGCTTGCCCCGCGGAGCCGGCAGTGGAGGCCGGGGATTTCGGCTCGCTCCGCGAGCCGCCGGCCGGAGCGGTGCCCGCGGGAGCAAACGGTCCGCAGGTGACGCGGACGCGGGCAGATCAGGTCTGTGGTGCCGTGCTCGCGCGGACGGTGAGGGTGGTGGCCAGCTCGACGCCGACCCGCGGCACCTTCTCACCGCGGCCGAGCGCGAGGGCGAGCTCGGTCGCGGCCACGGCCATCTCCGTGAGCGGCTGGTGGACCGTGGTCAGCGGCGGGTCGACGAGATAACGTTTGCGCCCGGCCGCGCCGCCGCCCAACCTGGCGCCGCCCCGCGGCGTTTATCCGGGCGAAGGGGGCGCTCATGGACCGGTACGAGGGGTTGCGCGAGTTCGTGGTCGCGCGCGGACCCGCGCTGTCGCGCACCGCGTACCTGCTCACCGGCGACCACACGCTCGCCGAAGACCTGCTCCAGCACGCGCTCGCCAAGACCGCCGCGCACTGGCGGCGGGTGGTCGAGGGCGGCAACCCGGAGGGGTACGTGCGCCGGGTCATGGTCAACGAGCGCACCTCCCGCTGGCGCCGCCGCCGCTACGTCGAGGTCAGCGACGCCGCCGCCGGCGACCTGCCCGGCCCGGCCGACGAGGCGGAGGCCGCCGTCCGGCGGATCAGCCTGCGCCGCGCGCTCGCCGCCCTGCCGCCCCGCCAGCGGGCGGTGGTCGTGCTGCGCTTCTTCGAGGACCTCTCCGAGGCGCAGACCGCCGAGGCGATGGGCTGCTCGGTCGGCACGGTGAAGTCGCAGACCCACGACGCCCTCGCCCGGCTCCGCGCGTTGGCGCCGGACCTGCTCGCCGACCTGGCACCGGAGGTGACCCCGTGACCACCACCCGACTCACCGAGGCGCTCGCCGATCTGGCCGAGGAGGCCGGCACGTACGCGACGGCCGACGGCGTCGTGGCCGCGGCCGGGCGGCGCCGGCGGCGGCGGGCCACCGCTCTGGCCGCGGTGGCGGTCCTCGCCGTCTCGGTCGGTTCCGCCGCCGTGTGGGCGCGGGACTCCGCGCCCGACCGGGTGGTCAGCCCGGAGCCGGGCGTGTGGGTGTCCTGCGCCGAGCAGGCGCCCAAGCCGCCGCCGGGCAACGTGAGGGGCATGATGGACCTCCCGCGCCTGCCGGCCGACTTCGTGCCGGCGTCGGTGGTCATCTGCCGCGGCGAGGGGCGCGGCACCGGTCCCGTCGTGGGAAACGAGTACCGCGGCACGGACATCGCGGCGCTCGTCGCCGCCCTGCGGCTGCCCGATCTTCCCAAGACCCCGGGACGCGACGTCGCGTGCACGTTGGAGGCGATCAGCTGGCCGTGGCTGGCGCTCGTCGACTCGGCGGGCCACTTCGTGCGGCCCAGCCCTCCGCGTACCCCGTGCGGCAAGCCGCGTGCCGAGGTCCAGGAGGCGATCACGGCGCTGAAGCTGACCCGCGTCGACTCGCGCGTCTACGACGCGCACCTGGCACCGGAGCCCGCCGCCGCGCGCTGCGAGGCGACCTGGGGCGACCACGTGTGGATCGAGTCGCGGCGGGCGGCGCGCCCCGGCCCGGCCGGCCGGCCGCTGGCCGGCGCGGCGACGGTCGGGCTCTGCGAGTACCACGTCTCGGCGGACGAGCGGGGCAGGACGTTTCCCACCGGAGACTTCGCGCGCGGCCGGGTGCTGCCGCAGCCGCGGCGCGACCTGATCGAGGCGGCGCTGTCGACCACCGGCCCGGCCGAGCCGTGCACCGGGCCGGCCAGCCGGTTCGCGGTGCTGATGCCGCAAGGCGGCGGGTACGGCGAGGTGCAGGTCGAGCTGGACGGGTGCCGGCGCGTCCTCTCCTACCCCGGCCGGGGCAAGGACCCGGTCGTGTCCCAGGGCGGCCCGGAGCTCACCCGGCTGCTCGACGAGTCGTAGGGCTTCAACCGCCGAGCCATGACGGCAGTGGATGGTCGGCGTAGAACGCCCGCAGCCTCGTGACGGCGGGACCGTCCGCGCGGACGGCGTCGTCCTCGTCCCGGAAACCGAGCCAGCGCAGCGCGTTGTGGCCGAGGAAGTCGTCGCGCGCGCGGGCGCCGAACGCGCTCTCGACCCCGTCGCGGAACCGGGTGAGCGCGTCGTGGTGCCCCGGGCCCAGCGTGTTCATCCAGTAGTCCGAACCGAACATGATCCGCCGGCGGCGCTTGCGGCCGGTCGGGTCCCCGCTGTCCGGACCGCCGAGCGCCCAGCCGAGGAACGCGTCGAACCGCCGCCGGTAGTCGTCGTCGTAGGCGTAGCGGGAGTTGCCGACGTCCGCGTACACGTGTGGATAGCTGTCGATCAGCCGCAGGAAGCGGGCCGGCCAGCTCGTCGCGGTGGGTTTTCCCGGATCGCCCACGCCCTGTAGATGTCCGAAGTGGCCGAAGCAGAGCCGCAGCTCGGGAAACTCGCTCAGCACGCCCGCCCACCCGGCCGGCGACGCCAGCTCGTCGTAGCCCTTGTCGAACCCGTTGCTGCGGGCGGCGTGCGTCAGGATCGGCACCTCTTCGGCGGAGCAGTACGCGTAGAGCGCGCGGAGGGCGGCGTCGAGCTTCAGCCCGACCCGCTCGCCGAAACGGGCCCCGTTTCCCAGCGGCAGGAAGCCGGACGGCGGGTACAGCTTGACGCCGGCGAAGCCGCCCAGCTCGACGGCGTGGCGGACGATGTCGATCGCGCGGGTCACGCCGTCCAGGTCGAGGCGGGCGGAGGACCAGGGCCCGGACGGCACGGTGAGCCGTCGCGCCCGCGCCCGCCGGTAGACGAGGCCGTCGTGGTAGCGGTCGCCGTCCGTCGCCATCGCCGGGTCGGCGTAGGGCACGTACCCGTTCGGTGCGCCGTCGAGGACGTCCCACGTCGCGAGCTCGGAGCACTCGATCTCGCGGTACGGGCAGAACGCCACCAGCGGGTGGATCCGCACCTCCGGCGCTCCCGGGATGCCGCCGGCGACCGAAAGCTTGGACACCAGAGAGTGGATCGTCACCTGATTCGCGACCGGTGTGGAGGGCCGGTCCCGGGCGGTGCGGTCGAAGTCGACGAGGGCGGGCACGAAGAGGCGGGCGCTCGGGTAGGTCGCGGCGACCTCGGCGGCGACGAGGTAGCGGTGCCGGGTGACCAGGCGCAGCGCGGCGACATAGCGGTGGACGGCGTCCTTGACCGACCGGGCCAGCCCGAAGAGGTCGGAGATGCCCTCGAGCCCCTCGTCACCCGGGGCGGGCGGCGGCGCGACGCCCGCGGGTGCGTCGTCCGCGTCCTCCAGCCAGGCCCGCAGCTCGTCCAGCTGCTCCGGTGTCGCGCCGGCCAGCCGGTCCGCGAGCAGCGTCTCGGTATCGGCTGGGACTCCTTCCAGGACGCCGCCGGCGGGCTGTTCGGCGAGCGGCCACATCGACACCAGACGCGCGTCGAGCTCTTCGTCGGAGATGAGCTCCTGGCCGCTCTCCGCCTCCGGGACTTCCGCCAGGCCTTCGAGCCCGCCGGTCCGCGCGGCGATGAGGGCCGCCAGGCGCTCGGCCTCCTTGGAGCCCGGCGCGGCCCAGGCGGTGAGCCGGTCGAGCGGCAGCGAGAGGACGCCGGTGAGCACCGAGGGCAGCGGCGTGAGCCGCCGCTTGACGAACCCGTCGATCGGCAGGTCCTCGGCGTTGAATACGTGGCTGTGGCAGTCGACGACGACGGGTTCCACGGCTACCCCCGGCGGCGAGAAGTGGCAGGCACGAGCGTACGCGGGGTGTGGCTCGATGGTCACCGATTGTCACGAAAGAGACCGTCGCGCCGACTGGGCCGACCCTCGACATCACCCGCACGCCCTTCCTTCAGACCAACATTTCCCGGGTCCGCGTCACCTGCGGACCACCGCTCCCGCCGGAGACCGCGGCGGCCGGCGGCTCGCAGGGCGAGCCGAAATCCCCGACCTCCGCTGCCAGGCCCGCGCGACAAGCCCAGCGAGCTCACCACTCAGACCGACGGCCGGGATTCGGCTCGCCTGGCGAGCCGCCGGCCGCAAGCGGTGCCCGCCCGCCGGTCAGAGGCGGCGGATCTCGACGTTGGCGAACGCGACGCGGAACGGCGGCTCCTCGTCGCCCGCGTCGGGGAAGATGCCCAGCACGACCCGGCCCTGCGTGAAGGTGCTGTCCTCGACGGTGCCGACCCGCTCGCCGTCGCGTTCCACGGCGAGGGTCGTGCCGCGGGCCGAGACGCCGATCCGGGTGGCGGTGTCGAGCGGGATCGGCTCGGTGAGCCGCATGGTGTGCAGCACCGTAACGGTGGCGCCGTCCCCGACGCCGTGGGTGGCGAGCTCGATCTCGTCCGCGCAGACCCGCACCAGGTAGCCGGAGGTCGCGGCGAAGCGGAACCACATCGCGGCGCAGCTGCCCGGCGCCTGGAGCCGCACGTCGACCGCGGCGGCGACGTTCGTGTAGGCACCGGTCGGCCCCGGGCACCGGTACGGCCCGGTGTTCTCGCGGGTCACCACGAGCGCGCCGTCGAACGCGCAGGTCGTGCGCTGCTGCACGTCTTCGCGCGGCTGCCACAGCCCGGCTTTGGTCAGCGGGTCGCGGAGCAGCCGCGGCCCGGGCGAGGCCGACACCGAGGGCGTGGGCGTCGCCGAGGGTGTCGCGGCGGGCGAGCTGGCGGACGGGGTCGGGGTCGCCCCGGCGCTCTGCGACACGGCGGCGGACGGCGTCGGCAGCGCGCCGGTGTCGTCGCGGTCGGGCAGGGGCACCACGCCGGTCACGATGCCGGCGACGGTCAGCGACGTGACGAGCGCCGCCACCGCCAGCACCACGTTGGCGAACCTGCCCCCGCGCCCGCCGGCACGCGCCGGCGGTGCCGCCGACGGCGGTGGCGGAGCCGGTGCCGGCGGCGGTGGTGCCGGTGCCGGTGCCGGTGCCGGGAGCGAAGCCGCTGTGGGAGGCGGAGCCGGGGTGGAAAGCGGAGCCGGGGTGGCGCCCGGTGTGCCACCGGCCAACCGGGTGGTGTCGTGGCCCACCTGCGCCGCGGGCGCCTGCCCCGCGGGCGCTTGTGCCGTGGCCGCCTGCGCCTCGGCCGCGGCGGCGAGCAGTGCCGGCTGCTCGGCGAGCGCCGCCGCGACCGCCGGTGGGCGCTCGCCGCCGGGAGCCAGCAGCATGTCGAGCAGCTGGCGCGAGGTGGGCCGGGCGGCCGGGTCCTTGGCCAGCGCGCGCTCGACGAGGTCGCGCAGCGGCGGCACAAGCCCGGCCAGGTCGGGCGGCTGGGTGACGATGCGCGTGGCCACGATCGGCGGGGAATCCACGCCGAACGGTGGGCGGCCGGTGCCGGCGTACGCGAGCACCGCGCCCCACGCGAAGACGTCCGCGGCCGGGCTGACCAGCTTGGCCGCGTCCGGGCCGAAGCGTTCCGGCGCCATGTATCCGACGGTGCCCAGCAGCTGGTCGGTGCGGGTCTGCTGGCTGGTCGCCTCGACCGCCCGCGCGATGCCGAAGTCGATGACCTTCGGGCTACCCGGCGCGAGCAGGACGTTGCTGGGCTTGAGATCCCGGTGGATCACGCCGGCGCCGTGGATCGCGGTCAGCGCGGTCGCCGTGCCGATCGCCAGCGAATGCAGGTTGGCCGGGCTGAGCGGCCCCCGCTCGGTCACCACGTCGGCGAGGCTGGGACCGTCCACGTACTCCACGACGAGGTAGGGCGTCTCGTGGTCGGGATCGGCGTCGAGCACCTCCGCCGTGCAGAACGGCGGCACCTGCCGCGCCCGTTCGACCTCGCCACGAAACCGGCGGCGAAACTCGTCGTTGGCGGACACGTCGGCCCGGATCACCTTGACGGCGACCGGTTTGCCGGCGTCGAGGGCCAGGTAGACGGTGCCCATGCCGCCCTGGCCGAGCCGACCCACCAGCTCGTACCGGCCCAGCCGGCGCGGGTCGCCGGGGCGCAGGGGCGCCGCCTTTACGGTCATCCGCTCTTCACTCCGCTCACGTCGCCATCCCGCGGGACGGCCCCGATGCTACGGGCGGCGGCAAGGTCCACGGTGTCGCGTCCGGCGGCGCTCAGCGCGACCACCTCCACCGGATCGCCACCGCGCAGGAGTACATCCGGCTCGATGGCCTTGAGCTGCTCGGCGAGGTCGGCCTCCGGGTCGCGGCTGAACCGGGCGAGCACGGGCGCGCCGAGCCCGCGGGCGCGTACCGACTCCGCCAGGCCGGCCAGCTCGCCCATCGCGGTAGTCATCCCGAGCAGCTCCTCGGACAGCCCGCTGCCCACGTCGAGCGGCCGCGCCGGGTAGGGCACGAGGCGGCTGAGCACCACCTCGCCCGGCCCGTGTCCGCCGGCGGCCGCGCCCCGCTCGGCCAGGTCGGCGGCGAGGTCGACCAGCGCGGCGTCGGGCGGCGCGCCGTCGGGCAGCGAGACGAGCACGCGGTAGCCGGCCGGCGGTGCCTGCGGCCGTTGCGCGGCGAGCGCGTCCCGTTCGACCATCCGGCGCGGGTAGACGAGGTTGAGCAGCGGACCCGCCATGGCGGTGGTGACCAGCGCCATCACCACCATCATCGAGAACAGGCGTTCGTCGAGGATGCCGAGGTGCAGCCCGACCGTCAGGATGACGATCTCGGTGAGCCCGCGGGTGTTCATGAGGATGGCGAGCGCGCCGGCCGGCTGGTTGCCCACCCCGTTGAGCCGCGCGCCCGCGTACGCACCGGCGAACTTGCCGCCGATCGCCACCACGAGGATCGCGGCGAGCTCCAGCAGGCCGGCCCCGCCGAGGGTGGACAGGTCGACCCGCAGTCCGGACAGGACGAAGAACGCGGGCAGCAGCAGCAGGACGCTGACTTGTTCCAGCCGTTCGAGGATCTCCACGCGCAGCAGGTCCGCCCGGCGCGGCATGACGGCGCCGAAGAGGAACGCGCCGAAGATGGCGTGCAGGCCCATCCACTCGGTGGCCAGGCAGGAGAGCAGCAGGCCGACCAGCACCACGGCGAGCAGGTCGGGCGTGAGCCGCCCGGCACGCGCCCGCGCGGCGTCGAGGCGGGCCAGCAGCGGACGCACCACGAAGAACATCAGTAACGCGTACGGCACGCAGAGCAGCGGCAGCCACGGGTTGGCGGTGTCCGCGCCGGCGACGGCGACCACGACGGCGAGCAGCGACCACGCGGCGATGTCGTCGACGGCGGCGCTGGCGAGGGCGAGCCCGCCGACGGGTGTGCGCACCATGCCGCGGTCGGTGAGGATCCGGGCCAGGACCGGAAACGCGGTGACCGCCATCGCCGCGCCGATGAAGAGGGCGAACGGCACCGTGTCCGAGACGTCGTGGCGGCCGGCGAGCCAGAAGGCCAGGAGCACGCCCAGCCCGAGCGGCACCGCGATCGACCCGATCGACACCGAGGTGGCGATCCGGCCGCGGCCGCGCAACGAGGCGTGGTCGAGCTCGTAGCCGACGATGAACATGAACAGGACCAGGCCGAGGTTGGCCAGGCCGGACATCGCCGGAAGGATGTCGGCGGGCAGCAGCCAGCCGCTGACCGTGGTGCCGAAGAGCGTCGGTCCGATGAGGACACCGGCGAGCAGCTCGCCGATCACCGGCGGCTGGCCGACGAGCCGGGCCAGAGCGCCGAAGACCCGGGCCAGCACGATGATCGCCGCGACCGCCAGCAGGAAGTGGACGAGGGCGTGCCCGCTCACCCGGAACCCTCCAGGCGCTCGGCCACCGCCGCGGCGGTGGGGCGGTCGGCGCCGAGGCACTCGCGTACCAGGGTGGCGACCGGCTCCGGCAGGTCGTCGCTCAGCCGGGGCGGCGTCGACACCACGCGGCGCAGGACCAGCAGGCCGTCGTCCTGGGGCAGCGTGCCGTAGATGCCGGTGCCGCTCACCACCCGGTGCAGCAGCACACCCAGCGACCAGACGTCATGCTCCGGCCGGGGCCGCTCCCCCAGCAGCAGCGCCGGGTCGACGAACTCCACCGAGTCGAGCGGACCCATGCCGGTGATCGTGACGCCCTCGGCGAAGACGTGCGCGAGCCCGAGGTCGGACAGGCGCGCCCCGCCGCCGTGCAGGAGCACGTTGCCGGGCTTGACATCCCGGTGCACCACGCCGGCCCCGTGCAGGTCGGCGACGGCCCGCGCGGCGTGTGCCACCGCCCGCAGCGCACCGGCCCGGTCGAGCGGCGCGGCCGGCGCCGCCAGCGAGCCGCCCGGCAGGTACTCGGTCGAGTAGTAGAAGACCCCGTCCTGCTGGCCCGCGTCGTACGGCGCGACGAGGTACGCCGAGCGCACCGAGGCGAACGCCCGCAGCTCGCGGGTGGCCCGCCGGAACGCCACCTCCGTCGACTCGGCCGCGAGCACCTTGACCGCCACCTCGGCCGCCTCGACGGGCAGCCGGGCCGGCCGGTGGGCGAGGAAGTACTGGCCGTGGTTGCCCGAGCCCAGCGGCCGGATGAACTCGTAGTCGGCGATGCCGCGCATGTGTTCCCCTGTGGTGTTCATGGGTTTCGGTGCGATTCGTAGCGGAGCCAGCGCAGGCCGAACGCGACCCGCGTGCCGGGCGTGATCTCGGCCGGCACGCCCGGCTCCAGCCGGCGCGGGTGCGGGTCGCGGGGCGGTTCGAGGACCGTGCCGTTGGCCGATCCGAGGTCGACGACGCGGACGGTCCAGCCGGTGAGCGTGATCCGCAGGTGCTGCCGCGAAACGCCGCTCGCCGATCCGGTGACCCGCAGCGGCCGTGCCCCCCGGGCCACCGCCGGGTCGCGGTGTGGCTCGCGGCCCACCACGTAGTCGGCGTCCAGGCGAAACGTGGCGCCGTCGTCGAGCAGCAGCACGCCGAGCGGCGGGCGCGGCCCGAGGACCGTCACGTGGGTCAGCTGCGCCATCGAGATGCCGCACAGCTGGCAGTACGGAACGGCCGGGTCGTTGAAGTGGCCGTTGGCGCAGTGCACGCCCTCGACGAGGAGCTGGGTCGGCTCGTCCCGGGTGGCTATCACGGTGGGCGCGTCCGTGTACGCGGGCAGGAGCAGGACCGCCTCGAAGGGCGCGCTCCGGTCGGGCTGTCTCATATCAACCGTCCACCGTGGAAGCGCCAGCGCGGGAACGGGACCCGCATCGGCCCGTTCGCGACGAGCCAGACGGCCAGCCACACCGCGGCGAAGTGCACCGCGTACGCGGCGAGCGGCGGCGCGGTGTCCACTGTGGGCACCGCGCCGCGGTCGAGCAGCAGCCACAGCAGCACGCCCTCGGGTACCGCGGTCAGCAGCCCGAAGAGCGACGGCCAGTCCTTCTCCCACCGGAACTGCATGAGCAGGTGGTAGAGCAGCTCCCAGCCGACGCCGAGCACCGCCACGGCGGCGAGGACGGCGAACGTGGTGCGGTAGTGGGCACCGACGAGCGGCGTGACGACCGCGGTGACGGCCGAGCCCACCACCAGCAGGAGGATCAGCCGGGTCTGTATCCGGCCGAGCAGCACGGGCACCATCTCTCATCCCTCCCGGACCGGCCGGCCGAACGCCCAGCGCACCCACTGCGCGGTGGAGCGGACCGGGCCAATGCGGCGGCCGAACCCGCGCCGGGCCAGGTCGTCGGCGATCTCCTGGGCACCGATCTGGAGCCCGAGGAACGTGTCGACGCCGGGGAAGTATCCGCCGAGGGTGGCCGCCCCGGTGGCGTACAGGGCGCCGTCGCCGCTGGCCGTCCCCTTGACCTCGAAGTGCCGCTCGACCTCCAGCCGGCCGAGCGGGTTGCGGCCGGCGCCGCCGTTGGTCAGCAGGTCGGCGAGCACGCGGTGCTCGGCGATGTCGGCCTCCAGCCCGGTGCAGTCGATGATGTAGTCGGCGCCGACCTTCCGGGTGCCGGCCTCGCCGGCGACCAGGCTGACCAGGGTGCCGTCGGCGGCCGGCTCGACCCGCTCGACCGTGCCCTGGCTCGCCTCGTACCAGCCGCCTTCGCGGCCGGCGCGCATCTGCTGCTGCCACCGGCGGCGCTTGGGGGTGTTGGTGCCGCCCATCCGCTTGTACTCCGCGGCCCGCTCGGCGCCGTCGAGCCGCCGCATCTTCGCCTTCAGCTGGCCGCCCCACACCGACTTCGGGTAGTTGAAGCCCTGGTACGCCCAGCCGTCGCCGCCCTTGCGCCGCGACCACAGGTGCGGGCCGTGCGCACCGGCGACGAAGGTGCGGAAGATGTGCACGATCTTCGTCTTGAGCCGGTACCGCTCGCGGTCGTCCATCAGCCGCTGCAACACCCGCGAGGCGACGATGCCGCCACCGCGTACCACCACCGTGCCGGGCCGGGTGCGCAGTGCCTCGTAGACGTGCTCGTGCGGCTCGTACGCGTTGACCACGCGGGTGAAGTCGCCGTACTTCTCCCGGAACTCCTGGAGGTCGGGGAGGAAGCGCAGCCCCGGGTACCCGACCGCCAGGTGCACGAACCGGGACCGGTAGACGACCCGGCGCGTCGGGCCGGCTTCGCGGGGCGGCGTCAACACCGTGAAGTACCCACCGCCGGCGCGCCGCCGCACCATCCGGGCCACACCCTTCACCAACATCTCCGGGTACCCGATGCGCGCCGACTCGCGGGCCATGCTCGCGAAGACCGCACCGACCCGCGGCGTCCAGTAGTCCGCGAAGATCGGCTCGCCGAGCACGTGCAGCAGCGGCCGCACGGTCTTCTCCCGCCACGCCTCACTCAACGCGTACGACGGGAAGCCCCAGATGTTGTCCGGCCGCGACGACGAGTCCGACCGGATGCGCTCCGGCCCGGGGATCTGTGAGACCCGCGTCAGGTACTCGTACGTCTGCCACGGATGGTCGATATTGGACAGTGCCCGGATGTCCGCGCTCGGCACGCCCGCGATCCGCAGGTAGTCGACGAGCACGAACGAGCCGATCCCCCCGCCCACCGTGACCAGCGGCACGTCGTGCACCGGGATGCCGGCCTCCGCCACCAGCTCGTCCGACCAGATTGCGTTATCCAGCAACGCTTGCGTGAGGTCACCCCGACCTCTCACATCTTGTTCCGGCATACCCCGTCCCCGTTCCGTCCGCCAGTGCCACGAGCCGCGCGTCGCAAGCGCCGCCAGTCTCGTCCGCCCGGGGTCAAGGCGGTGTGAAGTAGCTCGATCCCGCACAGTCATGCGCCCGACAGTGTCTAATGTTGCCGCTGTGATCGAGGAGGACAGGTGGGCGGTGGGCGCGGGCGGGGTGACCGGCGTTCGGGGTGACCACTGGCTGGACAGCCCGGCCGGGGACGCGATCGCCCGCGGCCTCGCGCGCAACCCCGCGGCGCCGCTCGACCTGCTGCTGCGCCTGCTCGACGCGCACCCCGACGCCGTTCCCGCGGCGTTCCGGCGGCGGGCCGACCTGCCGCCCGCGGTGGTGGAGGCGGCCGCGCGCCATCCGTCGGCGCGGGTGCGGGGGGCGATCGCGTCCAATGTGCACGTCGATCCGGCGGTGCGGCTCCGCCTGCTGGACGATCCTGAGCGTCGCGTCAGCGAGCTCGTCCGTGACGACCGCGTGCTGGTGCTGCCACACCGCGCGTTCCATCGGTGGGTCGACCGGCTGGTGTCGTTCCTGCGGCGCAACATGATCACGCTGGCCGAGCTGCGCGACGAGGTGTTCGAGATGGGGGCCAAGGACGCGCGTGCGGTGCCGGCGCTCGCCGCGCACCCGGAGCCGCTCGTCCGGGCCGCCGCCGTCGAGCTGCTCGACCGGTCCGACGGCGAGTCCGCGAGGTTGCGCCAGGCCCTGTCGCGCGACCCGGCGCCGGAGGTGCGGGCGGCGGTGGCCCGGCTCGACGCGGAGCGGGAGCGGGTGCACGAGGTGGCGGACATCCCGCGCAACGGTCATTTCTTCCGCGCGATGGTCTACCGGCGGCGGCTGTCGCCGGCGCTCGTCGCGCACGTGCTGGCCACCGACCCGGGCGACCTGATGGGCGGCGTGTCGGCGATGGCGGACAACCCGCACCTGCCGCCGGAGACGGTCGAGGAACTGTTCGCCCACCCGGCGGCGGACGTCCGCGCCGGCCTCGCCCGGCGCACCGACCTGACCCGGTCGCAGCTGGCGCGCCTGGCCGCCGACCCCGACGTGTCCGTGCGGACCGCGGTCTCCACGCATCCCGCGTTGAGCGAGGACGAGCGGGCCCGGATCGACATCGACGTCACCACCGCGTCGGAAGGCGAGCCGGATCCCCTGGCGTGGCCGCTGGCGGAGTCGGTGCGGCTGGCCGCGTCGGTCAACCCGCTGCTGCGCCGCCGGGCCGCGGTCGACCCTCGCCTCCCGGCCGAGGTCGTCGCCGCGCTGGCCGACGACCCAGACCTCGGTGTGCGGGCCCTGCTCGCGCAGCACCACCCGGCCGCGCCGCCGGAGCTGCTGCTGCGGGTGTTCCGCGAGTACCGCGAACCGGGCAGGTTTCGGCTGCCGTTGCTGCCGGGGTTCCCGACCGGCGGGCTGGCCGCGCTGGCCGGCGACGACGATCCGGCGGTGCGGCGGCTCGCCGCCCGCGACCCGCTCGCCGATCCGGCGCTGGTCGACCGGCTCACCGGTGACCCCGACGCCGGGGTGCGCAGGGCGATGGCGGCGTGCCCGCGACTGCCCGCCGACCGGATCCTGGCGCTGCTCGACGACGCCGAGCTGGCCGAGTACGCGGCGGCCAACCCGGCCCTGCCGGTCGACGTGATGTACGCGCGGCTCACCTCGTAGCGGCGTTGCTACGATACGCGCGCGCATCCGGCAACGAGCCCTCCTCCGCGGCGCCGCGGGTGCCCCGGCGGCGCCTACTCCGGGCCCGCCTGTGAGGAGACCAGATGACCGAGTACGTCGACATCCGCACCGCCGCCGGCGACGTCGTGCCGTTCGAGGTGGCCGACCCGGACGAGCCGGTGCCGGCCGGCCGCCGCGCGGACCGCTCCGACGAGCTGCTCGAGCAGGGCGTGGCCCGGCTCAAGGCGGTGGCGAGCAGCGTCACCGCCGGGCTCGCCGAGCTGGCGGAGCCGCCGGAGCGGGTCACCGTCGAGATCGGACTCAGCGTCACGGCCGAGGCGACCTTCGTCGTCGCCCGCGCCGCCTCGACCGCCCAGATCCGGGTGGTCGTCGAGTGGGGCCGATCGGACGCGCCGTCGTGATCCAGCTGCGCATGGGTGTCGCCGACGTGGCCCGCACCCGGTTCGGCTACTCGCCGCTCGGCGAGGTGGTGCAGAGCCTGTACCAGCTGTCGTCCCGGCGGGTCTCGCCGCTGCACCGGCCGTGGTGGGAGGCGACCCGCGGCGGCCTGCGGCCCGTCGACATGGAGCTGCTGGCCGCGGTGGTGCCGGCGCGCGCCTACGTCGCGGACTTCCTGTTCCGCGCGGCGAGCCAGGGCGCCGGCGTGGACGGGCAGCTGCGGCTGGTGGCCGAGTCCGACCCGGCCGCCGTCCGCCACGAGCTCGAAGCGGTGTGGCGGGGCCGGCCGATGCCCGAGCCGGCGCGGGCGTTGATCGGCGAGGGTGCGGCCGGCGCCCGGCGGCTGGCCGACGTGCTGTGGGGGTACTGGTCGGCGGCGATCGAGCCGCATTGGCGCCACCTCCACGCGGTGCTCCGCGACGACGTGGCCTACCGGGCGGGTCAGCTGACCGACGGCGGTGTCGACGCGCTGCTGTCCGGCCTGCACCCGGAGGTCAGCGTCCGCGAGGCGGTGCTCCGGATCGACAAGCCCCGCCACTCGGTCGACCACGACCTGGCCGGCGACGGGCTGATGCTGTTCCCGTCGGTGTTCGGCTGGCCCAACCTGATGGTCGACAAGGCTCCCGGCCGGCCCGCGACGCTCGTCTACGCGGCTCGCGGCGTCGGCACGCTGTGGGGGCGCGGTGAGCGGGAGGCCGGCGAGGCGCTGGGCGCGCTGCTCGGCCAGAGCCGCGCGGCGATCCTCGCGCACGTGGCGTCGCCGCGGTCGACCACGGAGATCGCCGGTGAGCTGGGCCAGAGCCCGCCGTCGGTGAGCTTCCACCTGTCGGTGCTGCGGCGCAGCGGCCTGGTGCGCTCGTGGCGGTCCGGGCGGCGGGTGCTCTACCAGCGCACCCAGCTCGCCGAGGGACTGCTCTCGGTCGCCGAGCGCGGGTGATTCCAGCACGGTCGAATCGTTGGTCCCGGAGGCGGCGCCTGGGCACGGTAAGTGCCATGCGAAACCCCACTCGTCGCAACCTCCTCCAGACCGCCGCTGCCGTCGGCGCCGTGGCCGCGCCGCTCGGCTGGGCCGGCGAACCCGCGTCGGCGGCATCCGGCCTCGTGACACCATTTCGGCTGTCGATATCCGACGCCGCCCTGCGCGACCTGCGGCGGCGGCTGGACGCGACCCGGTTTCCGGAGCCGGAGACCGACGTGTCGCAGGGCGCCCCGCTGCGGCGGGTCCGCGACCTCGTCGAGCACTGGCGCACCAGGTACGACTGGCGGCGGGTCGAGGCGCGGCTCAACGGATTCGGCCAGTTCCGCACCCAGATCGACGGGCTGGGCATCCACTTCCTCCACGTACGCTCCCGCCACCGCGACGCCCTCCCGCTGCTGCTGACCCACGGCTGGCCGGGGTCGGTGGTGGAGTTCCTCGACGTGATCGGCCCGCTGACCGACCCCACCGCGTTCGGTGGCAGCGCCGCTGACGCGTTCCACGTGGTGGTGCCGTCGATGCCCGGCTTCGGCTTCTCCGACAAGCCGGCCGCGCCCGGGTGGAACGTTCCACGTATCGCCGGCGCCTGGGGCCAGCTGATGGCCCGCCTCGGCTACCGCCGGTGGCTGGCACAGGGCGGCGACTTCGGCGGCTCGGTGACCCACGAAATGGCCAAGCAGGCGCCCGCCGGGCTGGCCGGCGTCCACCTCAATTTCTTCCCGGTCTTCTCGCCGCCGGTCAGCGACCCGCCAACCGCGGAGGAGCAGCAGGCGCTGGACAAGCTGCGGCGGTTCTTCGACGACGGCGCCGGGTTCGTCTACCAGCAGTCCACCCGCCCGCAGACCCTCGGCTACGGCCTGACCGACTCCCCCGCCGGCCAGGCCGCCTGGATCTTCGAGAAGTTCATGGCGTGGACCGACAGCGACGGCAACCCCGAGCAGGTGCTCGGCCTCGACCGGATGCTCGACGACATCATGCTGTACTGGCTGCCCGGCACCGCCGCCTCCGCCGCGCGCATCTACTGGGAGGACGCGCGCACCGCCGCCACCCCCGACGACTTCCGGGTGCCGGTCGGCTTCACCGTCTTCCCCCACGAGATCGTGCCCACCCCGAAAATCTGGGCCGAACGCATCTACAAGTCCCAGCTGATCTACTTCAACACCGTCGACCGGGGCGGCCACTTCGCCGCCTTCGAACAACCCGCCGTCTTCACCGACGAGGTGCGAAAGTTCGCCCGCCTGCTGCGGTGAGTAAAACGGTTGCGGGCGGTCCCGGCGTTCGGTGATCCTGCCCGCATGGACCTCGCGGACGCGGCGAAAGCCTGGCAGGACGACGGCTTCGTGATCCTGCCAGGCTTCGTCCCGGCCGGCGAGCTGGCGGCCGCGGTCGGCGAGCTCGACCTGCTCTTCCCCTCCGCCGAAGGCTTCCACGACGGCACCGACCCGCGACGCGAGCGCTTCCTCGGCGACGAGTTCGCCGGGATCGACACGTTTCCGTTCGCCAGCACCGAGGTCAGCCTGCTGGCCGTCCACCACCGCATCCTGGCGCTGGCCGAGGCGCTGCTGGGCGGCGGCGACATCCTGCTCCAGTCGGCCGAGGCGTGGGCCAAGTTCACCGGCGCCTGCGACTACGACCAGGACCTGCACCGCGACTACCTCAACCACACCATCCTCGTGCCGAGCACGACGCCGGGCTGCCAGCAGGTGGAGATGTTCGTCTTCCTCCACGACGTGCCCGAGGAGCTCGGCCCGCCGCACCTCGTCTCCCGCCGGCACACCGCCGACCTGCCGGCCGTGCCCAACTGGTATCTGCGCCCGGGCCGGGAGAGCGACTGGCGCTTCGACGACGACAGCGGCAGCCCGCGGCTCTACCGCGCGGAGGTCTCCGGCGCCGGGCCCGCCGGCACGGTCATCGCCTTCGAGCCGGGCACCTTCCACCGCGGCACCCAGCTGACCGCACCCCGCGGCGCCCGATACAGCATGCAGGTCGGCTTCCGCCCGGCGAGCGTCCATTGGGGACAGCGGGTCGCCTGGGCGGCACGGAGCTTCACCAGCGAGTGGTCCGCGTTCGTCGGCCGGGCCAGCCAGCGCCAGCTGGAGGTGTTGGGCTTTCCGCCCCCAGGGCATCCATATTGGACACCGCAGACCCTGGCCGGCGTGGCCCTGCGCTATCCCGACCTCGACCTCACACCGTGGCGCGCCTAGCCGTCCATCGCCGTGACATTTGCCCATGTCCGTGTCAGCGGTAGATCGTATGCTCCCGCGGGCACCGCTCCCGGCCGGCGGCTCGCAGACCGAGCCGAAACCCCCGGCCGTCCACTGCCGGGTCCGCGGTGCAAGCCCACGGGCTCCGGCTTCGGTTGCTGGTGCGGTCAGTGCGGCGCCTCCGGCGGGGCCTCGGGCTTCGCACGCTGGCTGCGGCTTCGGGGGTTGACCCGGCCGCGAAACACAAATGACCGGCGGATCGCCGGGCCCACCTTCCCACTGTTTGGGGATATGGCTCAGCATGTGGGCGGCGTCATGATCGTTAGCCCGATACGGCTGTGACACGCCGACGACCACGCCCCTCTCGGGCTAACGATCATCGAGGGCGGTGGACGCCAGGGCTTGCGGAGCCTTGCTCGCCGGGCCGTCTTGTAGATCGTGGTCATCTGGACCCCCTCCAGGGGGTCTAAACGACCACGATCACCAGGACTTCCCCACCCTCGCCGCCGACCAAGGCCTTGCGACACCACTCTGGACACCCAACCCGGGCCCGCACACAGGCACCCAGACCGCCCTTCCGCGAGGGCACGAATGGGCGACCGCGGGCTTGCGGCGCGGACCTGGCAGTGCGGGTCGGGGATCTCGGCGAGCGCTGCGAGCCGCCGACCCGCGCGTTCTCCGGCGGGAGCGGCGGTCCGCAGCTGACACGGCCCGGGAAATCTGTTTCGAAGGAGCGCTACTTCACTTGGCCGGCCAGTCGGCGTACTTGATGTCGCCGTGCCGCGCGCCCTCGGTGACCGGCACCAGGGACTCCTCGAGGACCTCGGCGCCGAAGTAGTGCGCGTGCGGGTCGGTGACCACCTCGCGCGGGTCGCCCAGCCTGGCCAGGGCGTCGCGGAAGAAGTCGTCCATCCGGACGCGTTCGGGGCCACCCACCTCGACGTGGCCGTTCAACGGCGTGCCCACCGCGACCCGGGCGACCGCCTCGGCGACGTCGTCGCCCGCGATCGGCTGGAAGGCCACCGGCGGGATGACGACCTTGCCGTCCTGGGTGGCCTCGTCGGCGATCCGGCGGACGAACTCGAAGAACTGCGTCGCGTGCACGATCGAGTAGGGCACCCCTGAGTCCTCGATCAGCTTCTCCTGGGCGACCTTCGCCCGGAAGTAGTCGTTGCCCGGTTTCCGGCCCGTGCCTACCACCGAAAGGGCGACGTGGTGGCCGACGCCCGCCACCTTTTCCGCGGCGAGCAGGTTGCCGGTGGAGGTCTCGAAGAACCGCAACACCTCGGCGGCCTCGAACGACGGCGAGTTGGACACGTCGACCACCACCGACGCGCCCGCCAGCGCCTCGGGCAGGCCCGCGCCGGTGAGGGTGTCGACGCCGGTGTTGGGCGACGCCGCCACCGCCTCGTGGCCCTGCTCGGTGAGCTTCGTCACGAGCTTGGACCCGATGAGGCCGGTTCCGCCGATTACCACGATTTTCATGAGTTGCCCTTTCCCTGTGCGCTCTGGTCACCAGCTAAGACAGGGCGGGCCACCGGTCTGTGACAGCCCCGGCGAAGTCATCTCCCGAAGGCGCTGGCCGGTCCCCCCGTGCGGACCGGCCAGCGTGCGTGCCCCCGGTGGTCAGGCGTCGTTGCGGATCCACCTGCGCGGCTTCGACCCCGGCGGCACGGCGATGAGCCCCGACGAGGCGGTGCGCGGCTTCCTGGAGGCGCTGGAGGTGCCGGCGGCGCGGATACCCGTCACCCTGGCCGCGCAGGCCGGCTTGTACCGCAGCCTGCTGGCCGACCGCCGGGCGCTGGTGGTCCTCGACAACGCCCGCGACCCGGAGCAGGTGCGCCCCCTGCTGCCGGCCGCACGCGGCTGCGCCGTGGTGGTGACCAGCCGCGACCAGCTGACCGGCCTGGTGAGCGTCGACGGCGCCCACCCGATCGCGCTGGAGGTGATGAACACCGCCGAGTCGCGGCAGGTGCTCGCCCGGCGCATCGACGGCGCCGGCTGGCCGCCGAGCCGGACGCGGTCGAGCCGATCGTCCGGGCCTGCGCCGGCCTGCCGCTCGCACTGTCCATCGTGGCCGCCCGCGCCGCGACCCGCACGCGGCTCACGCTCGCCTCGCTCGCGGCCGAGCTGCACGACGCCCGCGACCGCCTGGACGCGCTGGCCGGCAGCGACCCGGCGGCGGACGTCCGCGCGCTGTTCTCCTGGTCCTACCGGGCGCTGGACACCGGGACGGCCCGACTCTTCCGCCTGCTCGGCTCCGCCGCCGGCCGGCGTAGCGCCCGAGCCGCTGACCGACTACGCCGGGGCGATGGCGTGGTGCGCGGCGGAGCGGGCCACCCTCGTCGCGCTCATCTGCCAGCCGCACCACGAAGACCGGTACCGGTGGCGGCTGGCCTGGACCATCGCCAACTTCCTCGACCGCCGGGGGCTCTGGCACGACCTCGCCGCGGGCGACCTCGGCGCCGCGCGCGACAGCATGCGCGGCGCGGTCGACATCCTCGACGAGCTCGGCCACCCGGACGCCGACGTGGCGCGCGGGAGGCTGCGCGAGCTGCTCTGAAATTTTGAGCTACCGCGATGTCCGTCGTGGTCCAGACCGTCGCTCCCGCGGCCTCACCCGTCCGCTGTTGGTCACGCTCACCAATGATCGTTAGCCCGGAACCCGTGTGACACGCGGGCGCGAACGCGGGTTTTGGGCTAACGATCACCGACGCGCCGTGGACACCGGGCTTGGCGCGGACGGGGGCATACCGGCAGCTTGACAGCCGCCTTCCGGAAAGCCAGCATGGGAGCGCTTCCATAAATCGTTCTCTATGCATGAGGGGCCCCATGAAGCGTTCTGCCGCACTCCTCCTCGCCGGCGCGGTAGCCGCCGGCCTCACCGCGGCGGTGTTGCCGCAAGCCATCGCCACGGCAGCGGCGGGCTGCCGGGTCGACTACACGATCGTGAGCCAGTGGCAGGGCGGCTTCCAGGGCGACGTGAAGATCACCAACCTGGGCGACCCGATCAGCGGGTGGTCGCTCGGGTTCGACTTCGCCAACGCGGGCCAGCGGGTGACGCAGGGCTGGAACGCCACCTGGACGCAGTCCGGCACCCGGGTCACCGCCGCCAGCTACGGCTGGAACGGGTCGCTCGCCACCAACGCCGCGACGAGCATCGGCTTCACCGGCTCGTGGTCGGGCGCCAACCCGGTGCCGGGCAGCTTCTCGCTCAACGGGACCACCTGCACCGGCACGGTCGGCCCGACGACCGGCGCACCGACCACGCGGCCGCCGACGACCGGCCCGACCACGCCACCGCCGCCGACCGGGACCACGCCGGTCGCGATCAACGGCCAGCTGCGGGTGTGCGGCGTCAACCTGTGCAACCAGTACAACCGGCCGATCCAGCTGCGCGGCATGAGCACGCACGGCATCCAGTGGTTCGGTAGCTGCTACAACAACGCCTCGCTGGACGCGCTGGCCAACGACTGGAAGGCCGACCTCTTCCGGGTCTCCATGTACGTGCAGGAGCAGGGCTACGAGACCAACCCCACCGCGTTCACCAACCAGGTGAACAACCTCGTCGACATGGCCACCGCCCGCGGGCTGTACGTGCTGATCGACTTCCACATCCTCACGCCGGGCGACCCCAACATCAACCTCCAGCACGCGCGGACGTTCTTCGCGAACGTGTCGGCCCGCCACGCCAACAAGAACAACGTCATCTACGAGATCGCCAACGAGCCCAACGGGGTGAGCTGGTCGTCCATCAAGAGCTACGCCGAGCAGGTCATCCCGGTGATCCGCGGCAACGACCCGGACGGCCCCGTCGTCGTCGGCACCCGCGGCTGGTCCTCGCTCGGCGTCTCCGAGGGCGGCAACGAGAACGAGGTCGTCAACAACCCGGTCAACGCGCAGAACGTGATGTACGCCTTCCACTTCTACGCCGCCTCGCACCAGGGCCCGTACCGTGACGCGGTGACCCGCGCGGCGAGCCGCATCCCGCTGTTCGTGACGGAGTTCGGCACGGTCGACTACACCGGCAGCGGCCCGTTCGACCAGGCGAGCAGCACCACCTGGCTCAACCTGCTCGACTCGCTGAAGATCAGCTACGCGAACTGGACCTTCTCCGACCACACCGAGAGCAGCGCGGCGCTGCTGCCCGGCACGTGCAACGGCGGCAACTACAGCGGCAACGGCGTGCTCAAGGCGTCCGGCCAGTTCATCCGCGGCCGCATCATGACCCCGGACAACTTCCCCACCAGCTGAACACCGCCCCTCCGCGAGGGCGCTCCACGAACGTGGGGCGCCCTGTCGCGCGGCTGTCGCGGGGTGAAGCGAGCGTGAAAGCGATCTGAAAGAGCGCGCCACGATGATGGTCGCGGATCCCTGCGCCAGTCACTTCAGACCGAGGAGGCACCCTTGCGGGCCAGAATGACAGCGATCCTGTCCGCCCTGGCGACGACCGTCGCGATGGCGGTGTCCGGCACGCCGGCCGTGGCCGCGCCGGCCACCGAGTACGTCGCCAAGCTCCGGGTGGGCGGCGGTAGCAACACCGAGTTCTTCCGGATCCACCTCGTCGACGCCAACGACATCACGGCCGCGTTCGCGAGCCTCAACAACCAGAGCAACCAGTTTCCGAACGGCCTCATCGTGCGCACCGGGCCGGAGTACAACATCGGGTACAGCTGGCACCTCGACCCGAACGACGTGGAGTTCGTCGACTTCAGCATCGAGGTCTGCGACGGGCTGCCGTCCGATGTGGAGAGTGGCACGCTCACCAGCGACCGCTACTGTCCGTGGTCCGCGCGGGTGGTCAAGATGACCCCGCTGCCCTAGGGAGCTGGCGGCGGCCGTGCCGAGCGAACCCGGCACGGCCGCCGTGACAGCCGGTCAGCTCAGCGGCTCGATCCAGATGTTGCGGTACTGCACGGGGTTTCCGTGGTCCTGGAGGCGGATGGATCCGGTCGCCGGTCCTTCGGGGATGCTACCGCCGGTCGGGCCGGTGATGGCGACGTCGTCGTGCACGCGCACCCCGTTCCAGACCAGGGTCACGCGGGCGTTCTCCGTCTTGTTGCCGGCGCTGTCGTAGCGGGCGGCGCGGTACTCGATGTCGTAGCTCTGCCAGGTCTCCGGCGCGGTCGCGGCGTTGACGTCCGGCGGTTTCTGGAGGTAGATGGCGCCCGCCTCGTTGTTGTCGCGGGTCGGGTCGCCGTACGAGTCGAGGATCTGGATCTCGTACCGTTCCTGGAGGTAGACGCCGCTGTTGCCGCGGTTCTGCCCGGTGACCTCCGGCGGGAGCAGCGGCACCTTGAACTCGACGTGCAGCCGGAAGTCGCCGAAGGCCTGCTTGGTGCGCAGATCGCCGTTGCGGACCTCCATCGCACCGCCCTCGACCCGGGCCCACGACGCCATCCGCCCGTCGGTGTGCTGCCACTCGGACAGGTCGCCGCCGGCGAAGAGCACGAGCCGCTCGCTCGGCTTGCGCACCGAGATCAGGTCGAGGTTGACGTGGCCGGTGTCGGTGGCGTCGACCCGGTACTGGATCGCGTTGACGCCCCGGCGCAGCGTGAGCCGCTCGGTCTTGGTCGCCCACTCCTCCCACGTCACCGTGGACGGCAGCAGGGTCTGCTTGACCTTGCGGCCGTTGACGTACACGCTCACGCTCTTCTCCCCCGAGAACGGGTTCGGCCCGTTGCTGTAGCGCAGCCCCACCTCGTACTCGCCGGCCTCGCTCACCTCGGTGTGGATGGTGGTGGAGGCGTTCAGGTTGCCGTACCCGGCGACGAAGCCGACGCCCGAGTAGCCGCGGTGGTCGGTGGCGAGGCTGGCGCCGCCCTCGCGGTTGCTCTCCTCGGCCTCGTAGAAGACCTGGTCCGGCTGCGGGCCGGGGATGTTGTTGAGGGTGTACCAGGCCTCGGTGTTCCACAGCTCGTCACCGTTGGCGGCGGTGAACGGGCGCGGCGAGCGCAGGTGGACGACGCGGTCGCGCTTGAGGCCGTCGACCGTCAGCGTGACCGTCTTGCGGTCCTGCGAAACGCGCACCCCGGTGACCGCGAGCGTCTCCTCGTCGACCTTCGGGCCGCCGTACTGCGGCGTCGGCGCGTACCGCCACTGCGAGAGCCGGTAGCCCTGCGCGATGTTCTGGATGGTGGCGGTGGAGAGCGGCCGGGTGTACTCGATCTTGAACCCGTCCCGGGTGGCGCTCATCGACTTCATGTCGAAGGCGTTGGTGCCGTTGGGAGTCAGCTTCTGGAGGCCGTGGCGGAGCTTGCCGGCCTGGCCCCAGTTGCCGTCCGAGCCCAGGCCGCCGACGTAGATGGCGCCGTCGGGGCCGATGGTGACCCGGTTGACGCCGGCCTCCAGGCCCTGCGTGTGGCGGAAGACCGCGCCCTGGTACTCGCCGTGCACCTTCTCCAGGTAGGCGCGCTGCAAGCCGCCGTAGGTCACGTCGCCGATGAGCATCTGCCCGCGGAACGGTCCCTTCTTGAGCAGCACCGGCGTGCTCGGCGAGTTGGCGATGTCGTTCTGCGGCAGCCACAGCACCGGCTTGGTGACCGGGTTGGCGTCGAACGGCCCGTCCGGGTTGGTGTAGTGGTTGAAGAAGCGGTCCTGCTGGATGTGCACGAGCTTCGACGAGGGCAGCCAGCCGCCCTGGTTGTCGGTGACGAAGAGCTCGCCGTCCGGGCCCCACCCGAGGCCGTTGGGCGTGCGCAGGCCGCCGGCCACGTACGTCACCTTGCCGGTGCGCTTGTTGACCACGATGCTGGTGCCCCGGTTCTTCGCCGGCTGGGGGTCGGTCGTGGCGCCGCCGAGGTTGATCGAGACCGACAGGTTGAGGTAGAAGTTGCCTCCCTTGTAGAGCATGCCGAAGGCGAACTCGTGGAAGTTGCCGCCGAACGGCCACGTCGCCACCGTGCGGTGCTCGTCGGCGACCTCGTCACCGTTGGTGTCGCGCAGCTCGGTCAGCTCGTGCTTCTGCGAGACGTAGATGGTGCCGTCGACGACGGCGAGGCCCATCGGCTCCTTGAGGCCGCCGGCGACCTTCTTGTACGTGACCTGGCCGGCGCTGGTCTGCCCGGTCACGTTGTCCACTATGTACACCTCGCCGAGCAGCTTGTCGCTGCCGCCCCAGGTGGCGATGACCAGCCGGCCGTCGGCGGTCCAGTCCATCGCGGACACCTGAGGCTCGAAGCCGGCGGGGCGCAGGTCGGTGAGCGTGTAGTCGGGGTGCACCGAGTCGAGCGGGAGGCCGTCTCCCGGCGCGTCGTCGACCCCCTGGCACGCCTTGTAGCCGGGCGCGGTCACCCGCACGACGCCGGCGTCGGTGCTCAGCACGGAGGTGGGCACGACGGCGAACCCGGTGGCGCCCGGCGGTTGCCACGACAGGGTGAGCTGCTGGCCCCCGCCCGCCTCGAAGTGCTCGACGCGCAGGGCGTGATAACCCTGGGTCAGCGTGATCGTGGCGTCCTTCGACGTCGCACCGTGCAGGCCGTCGTGGTCGATCACCAGTGCGTCGTCCAGGTACAGCCGGGAGCCGTCGTCGCTGGTCAGCCGGAACGTGTAGGCGCCGTCGGCGGGGATGTTGACGTTGCCGACGACGTGGGTGAGGAAGTTGTCCTCGAAACCGAAGTCGGCCGCACTGGTCCAGTCGACGACCGGCATCAGCTTGTCGACGTTGGGGGTCTGTCCGGGCTTGAGCGTGCAGATGGTGGAGAGCGGCACCCGTACGTCATACGTACGCAAAGTGACGCCCGGCTCCTGGGGTGGCAGATCCGCGGCCCGGGCGGCGTCCGGCGCGATGCCGGCGGCGGTGAGTGGGCCGAGGAGCGCGAAGCCGAGGAGCGCGGCCAGGCGTCTCACTCTCGCGGGGCGGGGCATTCGGTGGCTCATCGGGAGTGTGCCTCCTTGGACGGTGCTCGGTGGGAGCCGCCGTCGAGCCCCGCGCCGAGGGTGCCAGCCCGGTAGCGGAGAGTGAACCTCGATCGTGGCGGCAGTGGACATCATCGGCCACATTTTTCGACACCGCCAGATCTTTAGAGCGATAATCTCAAACTTTTATCCGTACAGATAAAAGTCGCTACCGATGCCGTCAGGCCAGGAAGTCCAGTGCGGCGTCGCGGTAGCGCTCGACCTTGTGCGGGGCGAGCACGCCGATCCCGTAGTTGGTGTACGGCACCTCGCGATACCCGGGGACGCGGGTCGCGGAGCCGTAGGGCGCGCCGAAGTCGCCCAACGGGTTGTCCGCCCACACCACGTTGGTATGCACGGGATGGTGGCCGTCGTCGAAAACGGGCGGGAGCGGCTCGAAGCCGGCCTGCACGCAGGGGCGCGCGTTGAGCGCGTTCGCCTCGCCGATGACCAGCGCGTCCCGCCCGTGGCGGTCGACGATCAGCGCGTTGGCCAAGAGCATGAGCACCGACGCCACGCTCAGGTCGACGATCGGCTGGAGCTGCTTGCGGTCGATGATGGTGTAGGTGGGTTCCAGCCCCCACGGCCAGACCGCCATGACGAACACGCACATCAGCCGCCCGTCCGGGCCGTTCATCCCGAAGACGTAGTTGCCGCCGGTCGAATACCCGTGGCCGTGCGCCATGTCGCGCGCGGTCCCGGCGTCCAGGTAGAAGAAGTGGGTCAGCAGCCGCACGAACATCGGCACGTCGACGCCGCCGAAACCCCAGTCGCCGAACGGGTCGTTGCACACCAGGCGCAGACCGTGCCCGCGGGCCCGCTCCAGCCGCGCGTGGGCGCGCTCGTGAAAGACGGGTTCCAGTTCCCGCTGGTACATCCGGGCCTGCTGGATCTGCTGGAACACCTCGTCGCGGATCTCCCGTGGCGGCAGCCGGTCCGGCGTGTTCCGGGCGATCCAGAGGCAGGTGAGGCCGCGCCCGTCGACGACCGCGGGCGCCTGGCTGACCTCGATCGCCGTGTCGAACGCCAGCCGGTCGGCCAGCTCCCGCGCGGGCACCGCGCTGTCGACGAGGCCGCGCAGCGACCACCTGCTGCCGCCCGCGCGCCGCGTGTACTCGTCGAGCTCCGCGCAGGCGCGCAGATAACCCTCCACCGTGACCGGCCCGGTCAGGTAGGAGCGGACCCGTCCCATCGCGTCGATGCCCTGGTGGCGCACGTAGCGAAGGGTAGGCGGGCGGGCCTGTCACCACCCTTTCGCCGACCTGTCACACAATGTGCCGGTGACCCGCGTCCGCCTGCTCACCGTCAACGCGCTCATCCGCGGGCACGTCCGGCCCCGGCTGCGCGCGCTCGGCGCGATCCTCGAAGAGTCGGCCTACGACATCGTGTGCCTCCAGGAGGTGCTGCACCCCGGCAGCGTGCGGCTGCTGCGCCGGCTCACGCCCGCCTTCGGCCACGGCTACGCGAGCGGCTTCCCGTTGCTCCACGGTGGACTGTTGCTGCTCTCCCGCTGGCCGCTCGTGCGCCGGCGCTTCGTCCGGTACCCGATGGGCGGCCCGCCGCGCCCGGAGCTGCTGATGCGCAAGGGCGCGCAGGTCGCGGTCGTGGACACCCCGGGCGGCACGCTCGCGGTGGTCAACACCCACCTGTCCGCCAACCGCGACGGCGACTGGGCGCCGGACAACCGGTACACGCGGATCGCTCGTCGCGAGATGGACGCGCTGGCCGGACTTGTCGCGGCGCTTGACCCGGATCTGCCGGTGGTCGTGGCCGGCGACTTCAACGTGCCGCGCGACTCGCCGGTCTTCACCGCCTTCGCCGCGGCGGCCGGCCTGCGCGACGTGCTCGCCGGTGACACGGCGCCCACCTACCGGCCCACAGCACGGTTTCCGGCGCCGCCGGCGCTCGACCAGGTGCTGGTCCGGTCCACACCGGACCGGTCGCTGGACGCGCGGGCGCGGCTCGTCTTCCAGGACGCGGTGGCACTGCCCGGCGGGCGCACGGCGTACCTGTCCGACCACTACGGCATCGAGGCCGACCTGACGATTGCGTGATCTAGCAAGGAAAGTTGTCGATCACGTCGCGGAGGCAGACAGTCACTCCTTCCTGTGCTTGGATCGGTCGGTGTTACGGGGGAGGTGAGTTCGGTGGTGGTTCGAGCCTTGGCGGCCCTGGTCACCGCCGTCGTCGTCGGGGCGCTCACGCCCGGCCCGGCGATGGCGGTGGCAGACGAGCCGGAGTGGCACCGCGCGACGTGCTTCGGCGGGGCCATCGACTCGATCGAGCTGACGGTGCAGGCCACACAGCGGGGCCAGGCGTTTCTGACGCTCAGCGGGCATCTCGACTGCGGCTCCGGCGACAAGCGGGCCAGCTTCGCGTGGGCCCACTACGAAAGCGACGAGCAGGTGGGCACCCTGAGTCGCAACGATCTGCGGCGCTACCGACACGCGTCGCTGACGCCCTTCTCGGAGGGTCGGTACGTCAAGCACGGTGCCGTCAACTTCATGGCCTGCGTGGTCACCGACTACGACGTGGTCATCGACTGCGTGCAGGTGTCGCGTGACCTCTCGGCGCCGGCGGTCGAGGTGACACGGCTGCTCGAGAAGGACGCGACGTACAGCCGCGACGTCACCATGCAGGACGGCGACGTTCGCCCCGCGTGCGGCGGCTGCTGGTAGCTGGCGCGGCGGCGACAAACATCGGCCGGCCCGGGTGAGCGGCTGCCGAAGGCCGTGGGCCACCGCGCTAGTGGGCCGGCTCGATCTGCGCGAGCGGTGCCAGCACCGACTCGGCGGCGCCGGTGACGAAGCCGACCGGATCGGGCTGCGGCACGCGGAGATGGACGTGACGCACGCCGAGCGCGGCGAGCTTTTCGGCGTTGCGGAGAAACTCGTCGCGGTCCTGGATCGGGTCGATGTCGTTTTGCACCGTGATCCGGATGTCGGCGATGTCGCGCCCCTCGCGCTCGCAGTGGCGGCGCAGCACGTCGATCTTGTGGCGCACCTCGTCGATCCCGGTGACGGTGAGGTTGCAGGCGTCGGCGTACTTGGCGACCATCCGGAGCGTCTTCTGCTCGCCGTTGCCGCCGATGAGGATCGGCGGGCGTGGGCGGCGCAGCGACCGCGGCCGGTTGAGCGTCTCGGCGAGCGTGTAGTGCCGGCCGCGGTACGGCCCGTCGTCGTCGCTCCACATCTGGAGGCAGACCTGGACCGCTTCCTCCATCCGCTCGAACCGCTCCGCCAGCGGCGGAAACGGCACGCCGAGCCCGAGGTGCTCGCGTTCGTACCACGCCGCGCCGATGCCGAGCACGGCCCGGCCGCCGGACAGCACGTCGAGCGTCGTCACGGTCTTGGCCAGCAGGCCCGGGTGGCGGTAGGTCACGCCGGTCACGAGCGTCGCCAACTGGATGCGGGAGGTGTGCGCGGCGACGAAGCCGAGCGCGGTGTAGCCCTCCAGCATCGGCTCCTCGGCCGGCCACATCTTCTCCATCTGGAAGAAGTGGTCCATGACCGTGAACAGCGCGAAGCCGGCCTCGTCGGCGACCTTCGCGGTGTCGGCCAGCAAGGGCGCGATCACCGCGTCGCCGCCGGGGTTGGTGAAGTGTCGGAAGTGGATGCCCGCGTCCATGCGGCTCACCCTAATAGAGCTTTCCGGGGGCCGGCGGGCTACGAGCCGAGGAGCACGAAGTCGCCCAGCGCGGGCGGCTCTTCTCCGCCGCCCCAGTACTCGCCGTTGCCGCCGACGAGCTCGATGCCGTGGTTGCCGCCGACCCGGCGCAGCAGGTGGGTAAACGCCCTCTGGCCGGGCTCGTGCCGGAAGAACGCCTGGAACTCCGCGTACCCGCCCACGCCGCCGACGGCCGCGACCTCCTTGCCGTCCTTGCCGTTGATCATCGCGTTGCTCGTCGACGAGCGCGGCGGGTCCTGCCCCGCGCGGCCGCCGTCCACCGAGATCGCCAGCCACCGCCACCCGTCGGGCCCGGTCGGGCCGGACAGGCTCTGCACGCCCGTGATCCGGCGACCGTCCTCGGTGATCCGGTCGAGGTTGGGCACGGCCCGGGGCTGCGAGCCGTCGGGCCTGGCCACGATCACCGCACCGGCCGGCGTGACGAACGCGATGGCGGTGCCGTCGGCGGACCAGACCAGGTGCCGGGCGTCGGGGAGGTTGCGCCGCAGCGGGGTGAAGCGCCCGTCCGACAGGTCGACGACGCCGACCACGGCACGCTTCGCGCCGGCGCCGACGTCGCGGACGATGAGCTGGCGCGCGTCCGGCGACCAGGCCGGGGCGAGCTGGTCGCCATCGACGCCGCGCCGCAGGATCCGGTCGTTCTCCCGCCCGGCCAGGTCGGCTATGTGCAGCGCGCCGTCCCCGGTGACCCAGGTGACCCACTTGCCGTCCGGCGAGACGGTGGCGTTGCGCGCCGCCTCGGGTGGTAGTTCGCAGCGGTAAACCGGTCGGACCATGCCCGGTTGCCAGGAGACGAGCCGATACTTGCCGGTGGCCAGGTCCGGGTGCCGCGCGAGGTAGAAGAGCTCGTCGACGGTCGGCTGCGGTGTGTGGGTGGCCCAGCCCTCCGGGTCGCGCCAGGGGGGCCGCTGCTCGGCGACCGCGCAGCTCGTCGAGGCTTCGACGGTGCCCGGCAGGGGCGCGTCTCCCCCGGCCGGGGCGAACACGCGTGCGGTGGTGAAGATCGTCGCACCGACGAGCACCGCGGCACCGGCACCGGCGGCGGCCGCCCGGCGCATCGCGAGCCGGCGGGCCGTCGCGCGTACCCGGTCGCTCAGGTCGACGAGTTCCACGTCCGAGGCCAGCGTGTCGAGCGCGTGGCGCAGGAGGTCGGTCACTGTTCGCGCCTTTCCGTGAGGGAGCTGAGTTCGGGAGCCACGACGCGCAGGCGCGCCAGCGCCTTCGAGGTCTGCGACTTGACGGTGCCGATCGTCACGCCGAGCAGGGCGGCGGCCTCCGCCTCGGTGCAGTCCTCGAAGAACCGCAGCACGAGGACCGCACGCTGCCGGGCGGAGAGCTTGAGGAGGGCGGCCCGCATGGACAGGCGCAGGTCCGTCGCGGCCATCGCGTCGGTGTACGCGCCGCCCCGCGGCTCGGGCGGCTCGGCGGTCACCCACTCCGGGACGCGGCGGCGCCGCCAGATGGAGATCTGACTGTGGTACATGACCTTGCGCGTGTACGCCTCGAGGAAGGCCGGATCGCGGAGCCGGCGCCACCGGCGGTACGCCTTGGCGAGGCTCGTCTGCACCAGGTCCTCGGCGAGGTGCTGGTCGCCGGTCAGCAGGTAGGCGGCGCGCAGCAGGGCCGGCGTGCGCACCTTGACGAACGCGTCGAAGTCTCGCACCTCCGCCGCCGCAGGCAGCCTGATCTCCTCTTTTGCGGACAGTTCCCAGGTCACGCGGCTCTCCGATGTCCGGCGTCGGGGTGACTCATCTTCTTGCGCCACCCCTGACGCCGGAAAGCCCTTCGACGGTTGCCGCCGACCGGTGCCAAACCGCGCGACCCAGCCGTCACAGTGTTACGCGCATCGACAAACATCGAGAAGACGGCCGCCCCCACCAGCGATGATCGTCCACGATGGACACGTTAACGCGGGCACATTAGACTCCTGGTCTATGGGAGCGCTCCCAAGGCGCGCCCACCACAACGGAATACACGGGGGAGGACGTCGATGCGCGTCGGTAGAAGCGTGCTCGCGGCGGTGGTGTCGCTCGCGCTCGCGTTGGGCGGTGGTGCGGCCGCGCGGGCAGATCCGGCCACACCGGACGGCTGGCGGGTAAAGCGCGGCGACAAAGGGTTCGAGCTGATTTGGCACGCACCGAAGCGGGTGCCGATCGGCGACGCGATGGTCACTTTCCACGCCGGTGACCGACTCTTGGGGCAGCCGGTGGCGGCGCGCGACCAGCGCACGTTCCGCCTCGCCGTCGACGGCGTGGCGGCGCGCGACCTGGCCGGTCTCCAGGTCCGGGCCGGGGGCCGCCGCCTTGACGTGCCGGTCGCCGACCGTCCGGGCGCGGTCGCCGGGAAGGCTTTCGCGGCGGCGCAGCTGCCGCCCAACCCGGTCGACCCGGGCACGCCCGGCTCGTTCGCCACGATCTCCGGCGAGTACACGCTGCCGGACATCCAGCTGCCCGGCTACACCGCGCCGGTGGAGATGCGCGGGCTCGTCGTGGCGCCGCAGGGCGCGTCGGGCCAGCGCCCGCTGGTGCTCTTCCTGCACGGCCGGCACGCCACCTGCTACCAGGGCACGGCGGAGCCGACACTCGACTGGCCGTGCCCGGCCGGCTGGACGCCGGTGCCGAGCTACCGCGGCTACCAGCGGGCCCAGCAGCTGCTCGCCTCGCAGGGGTACGTGACCGTGTCCATCTCCGCCAACGGCGTCAACGCGCAGGACGGTGTCATCGCCGCGCCGCGCGACGGTGGCGCGCAGGCCCGCTCGTCGCTGGTCCGCACCCACCTGGCGCGCTGGGCCGACTGGGCCGGCACCGGCCGCCCGAGCGCGCCCGCCATCGTGCGGTCGGCGCCGGTGACCGACATGACGCGGGTGCTGCTGTTCGGCCACTCGCGCGGTGGCGAGGGCGCCAGCCGGGCCGCGGTCGACAGCCTCACCCCGCCGCCGGCCGGCCAGGACGGGTACACCGGCACGGTGCGCTGGCAGATCCGCGGGCTCGCGCTGGTCGGACCGACTGCCCTTTCGCAGAACCCGGCGCCCGACGTGCCGTCGATGACGATCCTGCCCAGCTGCGACGGTGACGTCGCCGACCTCGAAGGCCAGCAGTACGTGGACGCGACCCGCCGGGTCGGCCGCGGCTTCGCCTTGCACAGCGCGGTCTTCGCGATCGGCGCCAACCACAACTACTTCAACACCGAGTGGACGCCCGGCCTGTCGGCGGCGCCGTCGTTCGACGACTACCCCAGCCCGCACGACCCGGTGTGCCGTTCGGTCTCCCCCACCCGGCTGACGCCCGACCAGCAGCAGAAGGTCGGCGCCACCTACGCCGCCGCCGCGGCCGCGACTTTCGTGGCCGGCAACGACCAGGTGCGGCCGCTGCTCGACGGCTCCGGGTTCCGGGCCCCGTCGGTCGACCCGGCGGTCGTGCTCAGCCACGCGATCGGCGGCAACCGCACGCCGCTCCTGGTGCCTGAAGCGTCCACAGTGGTCAGTGGTACGGGCGGCGTGCTGTGCGAGCAGGTGACGACCTGCGACAACTCGCGAGCCCCGCACTTCGACCAGTTCGGGCCGGTCCGCCCCGAGGCCGGCCGTTACGCGGTGCGGGTGCACTGGACCGCGCCGGGCACCCCGGTCAGCCTCCGGCCCCCGGCGGCGGTCTCGCTGTCCAACGCCCAGGCCGTGGCCCTGCGGGTGGTCGTGCCGGCCGGCTCGCCCGGCACCCAGTTCGACGTCGCGATCACCGACAGCGCCGGCCGGCGGGCCACGCTCGGCACCACCACGCTCGACCCGATGCCGTCGCCGACCCAGACGTCGTACGACTGGGCGCAGGAAGTGCGGATGCCGCTGACCAACGCCACGGCCGCCGGGCTCAACCTCGCCCAGATCGCGACGCTGGAGATCGTGCCACGCGCCGGCGAGACGTGGGCCCGCGTCTGGCTGATCGACGCCTGGGGCTGGCGCCCCGGCCTGCCGGCGCCGCAGGCGGCCTCGCTGCCCCGCGTCGACCTCGGCGAGCTGACCGTCCAAGAAGGAGACTCCGGCACCGTCACCCACCAGGTGCCGGCCCGGGTCACCGGCAGCGGCAACGGCCAGGTACGCGTCTTCGTCGTAGACCCGGTCACGGGCACGGCGACGGCGAGCGTGGTCCCGGTGCCGCCGGGCAGCACCAGCATCGCCATCCCCATCCAGGTCACCGGCAACACCCAGCCGGGCGACGGCCGCACGTACATCGTGGCCGCCAAGGCCATCAGCGGCGCGTCGGCCGGCGACGTCTACGGCGTGCTGACCGTCCAGGACGACGACGCCTAGCCCGCGGGATAGAGATTTTCGGGCGCCCCACACCTTTCGGAGTCGCGGTGGCTTGGATCCACATTCCTGTTAGGACCGAGATTTGAGCTACCGCGACGTCCGTCGTGGTCCAGACCGCTGCTCCCGCGGCCTCACCCGTCCGCCGCTGGTCGCGCCCACCCCGGCGGCTGCGCTGAGCCTTACGGCTCTGGCGCCGTACGCACGACGGCGTGAACGCGGCGGTGCGCTCAGCTGACGCGAACCCGGGAAACCTGTCTCGAAAGGGACCCTGACTCCGAAAGGTCTCTAGATCCGTGGGTAGAGCGGGGTATAGCCGAAAGTACGGCGTGGACCGTCTTTGGCCGCTGTGGAAGGGCGGTGGCACGCCCATAGCTTGAGGTCGTGACTGCCGATCTGCGGACGCCACCAGCGGGACCCACCGCCCCGACCGCGCGGGCGTTGGGTCCCGACCTGGCGCGCGGCTTCATGCTGCTGTTCATCGCGCTGGCCAACTCGCACTACTTCCTGCGCGGCTCCCCGGTGCTGGGCGGCTACCCGCTGGACGGCTCCGCCGTCGACTCGGCGGTCGCGTGGCTGATCTCGACCTTCGTCGACGGCCGGGCGTTTCCGATGTTCGGGCTGCTGTTCGGCTACGGCGTCGCCCACATCGTGCGCCGCCAGGAGGGGCGCCGGCCGCGTGACGTGCGGCGGCTGCTGTGGCGGCGCGGCGCGGTGCTCGTCGTGGTCGGCCTGATCGACGCGATGCTGTTCTTCGTCGGCGACATCCTCACCGCGTACGGCGTGCTGCTGTTCGTCGGCGCCTGGATGGTGCGCTGGAAGGACCGCTGGCTGCTCCTGACCGGCATCCTGTTCTTCGTGCTCGTCTCGCTGCCGGGCGAAGGCTCGCTCGCGATCAGCCGCGAGGGCCCGGACGCGTCGATGCTGGCGAACGCGGACACGATGTTCGCCGACCGGCTGCCGGTGGCGCTGTTCGTCGCCTTGGGCGGACCCATCGGCTTCATGTGCCCGTTCGTGATCGGCCTGCTGGCCGGCCGCCGCCGCGTCCTGGAGGAGCCGGAGCGGCACCGCGCCCTGCTGACCGTCGCCGCCACGGTCGGGATCGGCGCCGCGGTGGTCGGCGCCCAGCCGCTGTCGCTGATCCACGCCGGCGTCCTGAGCATCCCGGACCGGTCGGCACTCGAACTGCTCGGCCCCCTGCACGACAGCACCGGCGTCCTGGGCGGCATCGGCTACGCGGCCCTGCTGTCGCTGATCGCGCTCCGGCTGCGCGACCGCCGCGGCGCGGTGGTCGAGGCGATCGCGGCCACCGGCCAGCGTTCGATGACCTGCTACCTGGCGCAGTCGCTGGTGTGGGCCGCGGTCTTCACGCCGTTTCTGCTTGACATGTCCGGCACGCTCACCGTCGCCGGCACCGCCCTCCTGGCGACCGCGACCTGGACCGTCACCGTCGTCCTCGCCGACCACATGCGCCGCGCCGGATACCGCGGCCCCTTCGAGGTCCTCACCCGCCGCGTCACCTACGGCCGCCGCTAACCACCCACGCCCTCACCGCCCCCAGGCGCCCCCAGCGCCCCAAGAGGGCAGCCCTCTTGGGGCGGGGCGGGTGCGGGGCGGGCGAATCCGCTTTGTAACTAACCTGGTGGCGTGAGTGTCGACCTGGTTCTGCTGCGCGGCGTCTCCTACCGGGGGCAGGAGGTCACCGGGCAGCGGATGCGGGGGCTGCTCGCGCTGCTCGCCGGCGACCTGCGCACCGGGTGCAGCACGAGCCGGCTCGTCGACGGGCTCTGGCCCGAGGAGCCGCCCGCCAACCCGGTCAAGGCGCTCCAGGTCCTCGTGTCGCGGGCGCGCTCGCAGCTCGGTGCGGGGCTGATCGCCAGCACTCCCACGGGATACCGGCTGGCCCTCGCCGAAGACCAGGTGGACAGCGGCGCGCTGCTGGTGCGCGCGGCGGCGGGCGCCCGCCAGCTGCGGGCCGGCGACCACGCGGCCGCGCTCGCGCACGCGGAGGCGGGCCTGGCGCTGTGGGACGGCGCCCTCGCGGACGGCGCCGGGCTCGACGACCCGGTGGGCGCGCTGCGGGTCGAGCGGATGGCGGCGTACCGGTCGCTGGTGCGCGCACGGGCGCTGGCGCTGGCCCGGCTGGGGCGGCACGCCGAGGCGGTCGACGCGCTCGCCGGGCTGGCCGCCGAGCTGCCGCGTGACGAGGAGGTGCTGCTGGAGCTGCTGCGCTGCGAGGCGGCCACCGCCGGGCCGCCGGCGGCGCTGGCCCGGTACGAGGCCTACCGCCGGTCGTTGCGCGACGAGCTGGGCACCGACCCGGGGGCGGCGCTGCGGGAGGCGCATCAGCGGCTGTTGCGGGGCGACGCGCCGGCCGTCCGGCGGGGTGTGGCGGCCGAGCCCAACCAGCTGTTGGGGCGCGACGAAGACCTGGCCGCGGTGGCCGCGATGGTGCGGCGGTCGCGGGTGACGTCGATCGTCGGGCCCGGCGGTCTGGGCAAGACCCGCCTCGCGAACGCGGTCGGCCGGGACGCCGAGCAGCGGGTGGTCCACGTCGTGCCGCTGGCCGGCGTCACCACCGACGACGACGTCGCCCGGCAGGTGGCCTCCGTGCTGGGCGCCGCGGAGCCCGAGCTGGCGTCCGCGCTGGGCACCGGACCCGCCCTGCTGGTCCTCGACAACTGCGAGCACGTGATCCGTGGCGTCGCCGAGCTTGTGCGCGAACTGGTGTCGGCGCTGCCCCAGCTGCACGTGCTGACCACCAGCCGCACGCCGCTGGGCCTGTCGTCGGAGTCGGTGTACGCGCTGCCGGAGCTGAGCCTGCCGGCGATGGTGGAGCTGTTCACGCAGCGGGCCAAGGCGGCCCGCCCCGGCGTCGACCTGCCCGCCGACACGGTGGCCGAGCTGTGCCGCCACCTGGACGGGCTGCCGCTGGCGGTGGAGCTGGCGGCGGCCCGGGTCCGGGTGATGACGGTGGCCGACATCGCCGCCCACCTCGACGACCGGTTCGGCCTGCTGCGCGGCGGCCCGCGGGACGCGCCGTCCCGGCACCGGACGCTGCACGCCGTCGTCGCGTGGAGCTGGGCGCTGCTCGACCCGGCCGGGCAGGCGGCGATGCGCGCGCTGTCGGTCTTCCCCGGCGGGTTCACCGCCGACGCCGGCCGGCACCTGCTCGGCGGCGACGTGCTGGACACGCTCGAAGACCTCGTCGACCAGTCGCTGCTCAAGGTGTTCGACACCGGTTACGGCGCGCGGTTCACGATGCTGGAGACGGTACGGGAGTTCAGCGCGGCGCAGCGGGCCGCGGCCGGCGAGGACGACGGTGTCGCCGCCGGTTTCCTCGACTGGGCGCGGGATTTCGGGTTGGCGCGGCACGACGCGGCGTTCGGGCCCGACCCGGCGTCTACTGTGGAGCAGGTCCGGGCCGAGCGGGACAACCTCCAGCTGGCGCTGCACCAGGCGGTCGCGCGGGCCGACGGCGCCACGGTGGCGGCGACGACCGCGGTCCTCGGCGCCCTGTGGCTGATCGAGTCGGACTACGCCCGGATGCTGGCGCTGACCAGCGAGTCAGCCTGGGTGCTGTCGCACTACCGGCCCGGCCCGGAGCTCGTGGAGGCGACCCGGACGGCGGCGACGCTGTGCACCGGGTTCACGTTCAGCGCCGAGGGGCCGCGGGCGGTCCGTTCGCTGGTGACGCTGCGCCGGCTCCCGCCCGCACCGCCGGACACCCTGGTCCGGGCCGCGGCGCTCGTGCTGGCGGCGGTGCCGGACCTGGTGGCGGCGGACCCGCGGCTCAAGGAGATGTGCGGCAGCGACGAGCCGCTGCTGGCCGGCATCGCCAACGCCGTCGCCGCCTACATGTGGGAGTACGAAGGCGATCCCGACCGCGCGCTGTCCACGGCCGAGCGCGCGCTCGCGGTCCTCCGCGTGCAGCCGGTGCCGTGGGCGCGGCTCGTCGCCCACGCCCGGGTCGCCGACCTGCACATGCAGGCCGGGCGGGGCGCGCTGGCCCTGCCCCACCTCGAGGCCGCGATGCGGATCCTGGACGACGTGGGCATCCAGCACGAGACGCTGGGCATCCGGCTCGGCATCGTGCTGGCCAACCTCCAGCGCGGCGCCATCGACCTGGCCGAGCGGCAGCTGGCCCTGGTCGAGCCGGATCAGCCCGAAGACGCGGTGGAGCTGCGCTCGTTCAACCTCGTCGTGCGCGCCGAGATCATGCTGGTCCGCGGCCAGAGCGAGGCGGGCCTGCGGGTGTGGCGGCGGATCGCCGGGATGGTGCGCGAGGCGGTGGAGCGTGACCACCTGCCCGGCATCGAGAGCTGGGCGCTGGAGGTGGAGGCGGCGGCCGTCATCGCCCACGTCCGGCACGGCAAGGTCGATCTCGTCGCACCGCTCGTCGCCGCGCTGCCGGCGCGGCTGTCCACGCTGCTGGCGGCGCTCGCCGCGAAACGGTCGTCCCTGACCGGCTTTCCGCTCGGCGGCGCGCTGCTGCTCGCACTGGCCACAGTGGACCTGGATCGGGGCGCGACCGCCTCCGGGATACGCCTGACCGCGCTGGCCGAGCGGTTCCACTACCTGCGTGGCTTCCGGCCTGCCATGTCGCCCGAGGAGGCACGCCGGACCGCCGAGCAGGCCGACAAGGCGGCGTACGCGGAAGCTGTCTCCACCTACGCCGCCGTGCCCCCCGACGAGCTGCCCGCGGCCGCCACGGCCGCGCTGCGGGAGCGACCTCAGGCCTGACGGTTGTACAGCCTCTTCGCCCACAGGTAGCTGAGCAGCGCGATCCCGACCGACCAGCCGACCGCGACGGCGGCGCTCGCCCCGATCCCGGTGCCGAGCAGCAGCCCGCGGACCGTCTCGATGTTCGGCGTGAACGGCTGGTACTCGGCGAACCAGCGCAGCCCCACCGGCATCGAGTCGGTGGGCACGAAGCCGCTGCCCAGGAACGGCAGGAACACCAGCGGCTGCGGGGTGTTGCTGGCGCTCTCCACGGTCTTCGCCGCGAGGCCCAGGGCCACCGTGAGCCAGGTGAGGGCGAAGGCGAACATCGCGAGGACGCCGACCGCGGCGAGCCACTCCACCACGGTCGCGTTCGGCCGGAACCCGATCGCGAGCGCGACGCCGACGACCGCCACGACGGCCACGAAGGTCTGCACCATCGCGCCGGCGACGTGGCCGGTCAGCACCGAGACGCGGGCGATGGCCATCGTCTTGAACCGGGCCACGATGCCCTCGGTCATGTCCATCGCCACGGATATCGCGGTGCCCATGGACACGGCGGCGACCGCCATCATGACGATGCCCGGGGTCACGTAGTCGACGTACGCGCCGCGACCGCCCGAACCGGTGCCCA
The DNA here is from genome assembly GCF_052068095.1 of Phytohabitans sp. LJ34. Lineage (NCBI taxonomy): Bacteria > Bacillati > Actinomycetota > Actinomycetes > Micromonosporales > Micromonosporaceae > Phytohabitans > Phytohabitans sp. LJ34. The sequence continues at coordinate 130,086 of NZ_JBQHDG010000016.1, forward strand.
GACCGTTGCCGAGCGTGCCGCCGAAGACGTACACGAACAGCAGCAGGATCAGCACCGGCACGGCCAGCAGCTGGAGGGTCAGCGCCGGATAGCGCCGCATGTGCGTGAGCTGGCGGCGCACCATGGTGGCCGAGTCCGCCAGCGCATAGGACATCGTGCTCATCGAACGGCCTCCATCTTCTTCTCCGTCAGGGACAGGAACACGTCGTCGAGGTCGGGGGTGTGCACGGTCAGCTCCGCCACCTCGATGGAGGCGTCGTCGAGCCGGGCCAGCAGTGCCCGCAGCGAGTGGACCGCCCCGTCGTGCGGCACCTGGAGCAGGAGCGCCTCGTCGTCGCGGCTCACCGCCCCGAGCGTGCGGGCGGCCAGGTCGAGCTCGGTGCGGTCGGCGAAGCGCAGGTTGATGTGCCCGCCGGGGATGCGGCGCTTCAGCTCGTCCGGCGTACCCTCGGCCACCACCCGGCCCTGGTCCAGCACGGCGATCCGGTCGGCGAGCTGGTCGGCCTCCTCCAGGTACTGCGTGGTCAGGAAGATCGTCACCCCGTCGGCCACGAGCTCCCGGATGATCTGCCACAGCTCGCGGCGGCTGCGCGGGTCCAGTCCCGTGGTCGGCTCGTCCAGGAAGATCACCCGCGGCGCGCCCACCAGCGTCATCGCCAGGTCCAGCCGCCGCCGCATGCCGCCGGAGTACGTGGCGGCCAGCTTGCCGCCCGCCTCCACCAGGTCGAGCCGCTCCAGCAGCTCCGCCGCCCGCCGGCGGCCCTCCCGCCGGCCCAGGTGGTGCAGGTCCGCCATCAGCCGCAGGTTCTCCTCGCCGGTCAGCAGCTTGTCGACCGCGGAGAACTGGCCGGTCATGCCGATCGCGGCGCGTACCGCGTCGGGCTCGCGGCGCACGTCGTGGCCGGCGACCTCGAACTCGCCCGCGTCGGCGCCGATGAGCGTGGACAGGATGTGCACGATCGTGGTCTTGCCGGCACCGTTCGGGCCGAGCAGCGAGAAGGTCGTGCCCGCGGCGACGGACAGGTCGATGCCGTCGAGCACCACCTTCTCGCCGTACGACTTGCGCAGCCCGCGCACCGCGATCGCGGGCCGGTTCAGGTTTGCTGTCATGCCCGAACGGTCCCCGGGCCCGGTTTCACCACGGCAACGCGACGGCTACGTCGCGCATATGCGGCGGGGCTGACCGCCAATGACAGGCGGATGCAAGACAAGAGTGCGGTTTCACATCGCAAGTGCGTGTGGCTAGGCTACCGCTGTGACGGTGTTTCGGATCGGTGAGGCCGCCGAGCTGCTCGGGGTCAGCGCGGACACGGTGCGCCGCTGGGTCGACGCGGGCCGGGTCGCCGCGGGCCGCGACGAGCACGGCCACCGGGTGATCGAGGGCGTCGACCTGGCCGCGTTCGTGCGTTCCGGCGCGGACGAGCGGCCCGAGGAGTCGTCGGCGCGCAACCGGCTGCGCGGCATCGTCACCGCCGTGGTCAAGGACACGGTGATGGCGCAGGTCGACATCCAGGCCGGGCCGTTCCGGTTGGTGTCGCTGATGAGCCGGGAGGCGGTCGACGACCTCGACCTGCGGGTCGGGTCGGTGGCCGTCGCGGTGATCAAGTCGACGACGGTCGTGGTGGAGCGCTCCGCCCCCGCCGTCGCACCCAGAGGGAGGACCAGCTCGTGAGGATCCTGTCCGCGCTGACCGCCGTGGCGCTGCTGGGCCTGGCCGGCTGCGGCGACGGTGACGCACCGGCGGCGCCGGCGGCCGCTCCCGGTGTCACGGGCGGCGTCACCGTCTTCGCGGCGGCGTCCCTGACCGAGTCGTTCGACCGGATCGGCGAAGACTTCGAGGCGGCCTATCCGGGGACGAAGGTGACGTTCAGCTACGCCGGCAGCTCGCAGCTGGCCACCCAGATCAACGAGGGCGCACCCGCCGACGTCTTCGCGGCCGCCTCCCCCGCCACCATGAAGACGGTCACCGACGCCGGCAACGGCGACGGCACCCCGGTCACGTTCGTGCGAAACCAGCTCGTCATCGCCGTGCCCGAGGGCAACCCGAAGGGCGTGACCGGCCTGGCCGACCTGACCCGGTCCGGGGTAAAGGTCGCGCTCTGCGCGGAGCAGGTGCCGTGCGGCGCCGCCGCGAAGAAGGCGCTGGACGCGGCCGGCGTCCAGCTCACCCCGGTGACGCTGGAGCAGGACGTCAAGCAGGCACTGTCCAAAGTGAAGCTCGGCGAGGTCGACGCGGCGCTGGTCTACCGCACCGACGCCAAGGCAGCGGCGTCCGATGTGGACGGTATCGAGTTTCCCGAGTCGGCCGGCGCCGTCAACGACTACCCGATGGTGGTGCTCGAAGACGCGCCCAACAAGGCGGCCGCGCAGGCGTTCGTCGCCTACGTGCGGTCGGACGAGGGCATGGCGGTGCTGACCGCGGCGGGGTTCCAGGCGCCGCGATGACCGTCGCCACGCCTCGCCGGGTCGCCGGGCGGGCGCCGCTGCCGCTCGTCGTGCCGGCCGGCCTGGGTCTGCTCTTCCTGGTGCTGCCGCTGGCCGGGCTGCTGATCAGGGCACCGTGGACCACGCTGCCCGAGCGGCTCACCGAGCCGGGCGTGCTCACCGCGCTGCGCCTGTCGCTCCAGACGGCCACGCTGGCCATGTTGCTCTGCCTGGTGCTCGGTGTGCCGCTCGCGTGGCTGCTCGCCCGAGTCGAGTTTCCCGGCCGCCGGGTGGTCCGCGCGCTCGTCACCGTCCCCCTCGTACTGCCACCGGTGGTCGGCGGTGTCGCGCTGCTGCTGGTCTTCGGCCGCCGCGGCATCGTCGGCGGCTGGCTCGACTCCACGTTCGGCGTCACGCTGCCGTTCACCACCACCGGCGTCGTGCTCGCCGAGGCGTTCGTGGCGATGCCGTTTCTCGTCATCGCCGTCGAGGGCGCTCTGCGCGGCGCCGACACCCGCTACGAGGAGGCGGCCGCGACGCTCGGCGCCGGCCGCTGGACCACCTTCACCCACGTCACCCTGCCGCTGGTCGCACCCGGTGTCGCCGCCGGGGCGGTGCTGTGCTGGGCCCGCGCGCTCGGGGAGTTCGGCGCGACCATCACCTTCGCCGGCAACTTCCCCGGCCGCACGCAGACCATGCCCCTCGCCGTCTACCTCGCGCTGGAGACCGACCTCCAGGCGGCGATCGTGCTCAGCCTCATCCTGCTCGCGGTGTCCGTCACCATCCTGGCCAGCCTGCGCGACAAGTGGATCACGAGCCCATGACCACCGGCCCCCTGCTGGACGCGCACCTCGTCGTCGACCGGGGTGGGTTCCGGCTCGACATCCGCCTCGCCATCGACGAGGGCGAGGTGGTCGCGCTGCTCGGCCCCAACGGCGCCGGCAAGACCACCGCACTGCGCGCGCTCGCCGGCCTCCAGCCCCTCACCGCCGGCTACATCACCCTCGAAGGGCTCGACCTCGACCGCCCGGACCGTCGCGTGTGGACACCGACCGAGCGCCGGCCGATCGGCGTCGTCTTCCAGGACTACCTGCTCTTCCCGCATCTGTCCGCATTGGACAATGTCGCGTTCGGCCCGCGCCGGCAGGGTGTCGGCCGCCACGACGCCCGCGCGCGGGCCGCCCGCTGGCTCGACCGCGTCGGCCTGGCCGACCACACCTCCCGCAAGCCCCGCCACCTCTCCGGCGGCCAGGCGCAGCGGGTCGCGCTGGCCCGCGCCCTCGCCGTCGACCCCGCGCTGCTGCTGCTCGACGAGCCGCTCGCCGCCCTCGACGCCCGCACCCGCCTCGACACCCGCGCCGAGCTGCACCGCCACCTGGCCGAACACCCCGGCGCCACCCTCCTGGTCACCCACGACCCGCTCGACGCGCTGGTCCTGGCCGACCGGCTCGTCATCGTCGAGCATGGCCGGGTGGTGCAGGAAGGCGACGCCGCCACCATCACCGCCCAGCCCCGCACCGACTACGTCGCCCGTCTCGTCGGCCTCAACCTCTACCGCGGCACCGCCGACGGGCACACCGTCCACGTCGGCGACGACTTCGCGCTCGCCACCGCCGACCGGCTCGACGGAGACGCCTTCGTCGCGTTCGCACCCGCCGCGGTCGCCCTGCACCCCGAGCGGCCCGACGGCAGCCCGCGCAACGTCTGGCCGGCCACCATCGCCGGCATCCAGCGCCACGGCGACAACCTGCGCATCCAGCTCGACGGCCCGATCGGCGTGGCCGCCGACATCACGCCGGCCGCCGCCGCCCACCTGCGGCTCGTCCCGGGCCAGCCGGTGTGGGTCGCGGTCAAAGCCGCCGAGACGCGCGCGTATCCCGCGGCCGGTTGACGGAGGGCCGTCAGTCCAGCGCCTCGAACATGTCGGTGAGCATCGGCGCCCCGGCCGGCCGCTCGGGCCGGGCGACGACCCACCACTCGCGGCTGACGAGCCGCTTCCAGCGCTCGAGGTCCGCCGGGTCGTCCGACATGACGTGGTGCTGGCTGCGGTGCTCGCCGAGGCCGGCGACGACCCGGTCGGCCACCGGCCGGCAGTCGACGGTGATGCCGATCTCCTCGTCCGGCACGCCGCGCATGTGGTAGGTCCGCGTCGGGTCGAAGACGAACAGCCCCATCGACGCCCGCTGTGCGTTCCACCGCCGGAAGACGGATTCGGGCAGCGCGCCGTGACACAGCCGCCGGAAGCCGCGGTCGGCCCGCGCCGCGAGCCGGTCAAAGGCGGTGTCGGTCGCGGCCCCGATCGCGATGTGGTCGGGATGCCCGAAGATGCCGTCCGGTCCGAACGTGGCCACCACGTCGGGCCGCTCCTCGGCCAGGATGGCGGCGACGCGGTCGGCCAGCTCCTCGGGCGGCACGCCGCTCACCGCCCCGTCCTCATAGCCCAGCCACTCGTGCCGGTCGGGCACCCGGCCGAGCGCCCGCCACGCCGCCTCGTCCTCGCCCCTCCGGATGGCGCCGAGCGTCTCCCGGGTCGCCGCGAACCCTTCCCGGATGTCACCGGCGCCGCCGTCGGTCGCGAGCACCAGCACAAACCTGAAGTCCGGGTCGTCGGCGTGCAGCGCGACCGTGCCGGCGATCCCATAGGCGTCGTCGTCGGGATGGGCGAAAACAGCGACAAGCGTTCGCGGCACCGCCGCATCATCCCACCCAAAACGTCGGATTTAGGCCGCGACACGTTTCCACACATTGACGCCCTCGAGAGATTTGAGCTACCGCGACGTTCGTCGTGGTCGCTGTCCGTTGCTCCCGCGGCCTCACCCGTCCGCTGTTGGTCGCGGTTACCAGTTGCTGTCGAGCTGCCCCGTTCGTGCGCCCGGCGGCGGCCGGTGGGCCGGCCTCGGATGCCCCTGTTTGCGATCTCGCCGCGTATTCGGCAGCGGGCATTGTGGGACAAACACCGCTGCACCGCGGGCCGCGCATCCGCCGAGCAACGGGCGACCGCGGCCAAACCCGAGGGCGAGCCGCGGGAGCGGACCAGACCACGGTCGACCTACGGTGAGTGGCAATGGTCTGGACCACGCAGGCGTCGTGGTAGCGCGGATCCCTTTGTTTTACCGGTGTTGGGGGTGAGCCATCGCCTCGGCCCGGGCGGGGCGGTGCACGGCGCGGGCGGGCAGGACACCTAGCGCGACCACCGCCGCGAAGCCGAACAGCAGGTAGTGGGCGGAGGTCAGCAGGTCTGGCGCGCCGAGGTTGACCAGCACGCCGGCGAGGGCGGCGCTGAAGGCGTTCGCGATGATGAGGACGGTGTTGATGCCGGCCGCGGCCTTGGCGCCCTCCTCCTCGCCGTCCGCGCTCGCCATCGCCGCCACCGTCAGGTGTGGGAAGGCGATGCCGATCCCGGCGCCGGCGGCGAAGAGCGTCGCGACCCATGCCGCTATCACCCAGCCGCCGGGCAGTTCGCGTTGGAGGGCGGCGTATCCGACCAGGCCGGCGGCCAGCAGCAGCGGGCCGGCGACGACGAGGGCGCGCACGGTGGTCGGGCGGGTCGCGTTCGCGGACCAGATCTGGTTGAGCGACCAGCCCAGCGACAGCGCGGCGCCGAGGAAGCCGGCGGCCAGTGGGCCCATGCCGCCCAGCTCCTGGCCGAACAGCGGGATGAACGCCTCGGTGCCGATGCCAAACGCGAGCACGCCGACCGTCACGTACACCCACACCAGGCGCGAGCCGGGCGCGAACGTCACCGCGGGCAGCACGCGCGTGCGCGCCGTGCGTTCGTGCCGCAGGAACCACGCCACCAGGCCGGCACCGGCGGCGAGCGCGGCCGCCGTCGCGAGTCCTTGCGGCAGCACGCTCGCGAGGCTGACCGCGGCGACGGCGGCGGTGAGCAGTGCCAGCGAGGGAACGGGGACCCGCGCGTCGGTGCGGTTGCGGCCGGTGTCCGGGATCACGCGGCGGACCAGCAGCGTCAGTGCGAGGGCGACCACCACGAGTACGACAAACGCCGGCCGCCACGCACCGAACTGACCGAACAGTCCGCCGACGGCCGGGCCGGCGACGTTGCCGACGCCCCACATCGCGGACACGAGCGCGGCACCGCGGGCCCACAGCCGTTCCGGGAGCGCGCGCTGGGTCAGCGCGTAGCCCAGGCCGGCCAGGAGCCCGCCGCCGAGGCCCTGGATCGCGCGCCCGACCAGCAGCACGGCCATCGACGGGCTCAGCGCGCTGACCGCCGATCCGGCCGCGAAGAGCAGGAAAGCCAGCGTGTACGCGGAGACGGCGCCGCGGGTCGTCAGCGTGCGGCTCACCAACATCGACGTGATCACCGAGGCGACCAGGAACGTGGTCATCGTCCAGGCGTAGTAGTCGGCGCCGCCGATGTCGTCGACGATCGTGGGTAGCAGGCTCGTCGTCAGGTAGACGTTGCTCGCCTCGAGCAGCACGCCACCGGCCAGCACGGTCGCGACCGGCGCGAAGCGCGGGCCGAGCAGCTCCCGCCAGCTACCGGGCTGTTCCATCGTCGATCGGGTCACGGCTCTGAACGTAGGACCTCAACCTCGCTTCAGGTCTAGCCGCGCGTTAAATGCCGCGCGTCACACCGCTCGACCGGGTTGAATCCGGATACATGACGCTACCCGCTGGATGGACCATCCGCCGGCCGACGCTCGACGACGTCGCCGAGATCCTGGCTCTGGTGCACGCGAGCGACCTGGCCGCCATGGGCGAGCCCGACTTCAGCGCCGACGACGTGCGGGAAGCCCTGGTGGGCAGCGCCTACATCTCCCCCTCGCGCGACTCCTTGCTCGCGTACGCGCCCGACGGCGCGCTCGGCGGCTGGGCCTACCTGGAAAACGACAACGGGGGCGACCACGAGTTCGTCGAGGTGTACACGCATCCGGAGACCGGGCAGGCGGCGCAGGCGCCGCTACTCGCGCTCACGCTCGCCCGGGTGGCGGAGCGGGCCCGCGAGTTCGGCCACGCCGCGATGACCGTGCGGGCCGGCGCGATCCCTACGGAAAAGGGGTACATCGCGACGCTGCGCGACGCCGGGTTCGAGTTCGTCAAGCGGTACGCGCGGATGCAGCGCTCCCTCGCGGACGTGCCGGCCACGCCGCCGCCCACGCCCGACGGGGTGTCGATCCGGCCGGTCGACCCGGGCGACGACGGCGACATGCGGCTGTTCCACCGGATCCTCGACACCGCGTTCCGGGACACGCCGGACTACCGGCCCCGCACGTACGAGCAGTGGCGCGAATGGGTCGACGGCCAGCCCTCGGTGGCCTGGGACGAATGGCTCGTGGCCACCGCCGACGGCACGCCCGCCGGCATCCTCCAGTCCTCCAACCAGTCCCTTGAGGACGATGAGGGCTGGGTCAAGATGCTGGCCGTGGCGCGCGAGCACCGCCGCCGTGGCATCGGAGAGGCGTTGCTGCGCCGGGCGTTCGCGCTCTACGCGGCCAAGGGCCGGGCGAACGTCGGGCTCGGCGTCGACCTGGAAAACCCCACCGAGGCGGCCCGCCTCTACCACGCGGTGGGCCTGACAGCGGTGTACGAGGCCGACATGTTCGAGCGGACGGTGACCGCGGCCTGAGCCCGGCCTCGGACAGCGCGGCGCCGGGCCCTTGACGGGGGCGGGCGGCGTGGTTGACACTGCCCAAACCGGAAATCGATGTTCACGCTAACAGCAGGACGGTCGACATGCGCGTTCTCGTTGCCACCGTCGTGGCGGCGGCTGCCCTCGTCACGGCGCCGCCCGCCGCTCGGGCCGCCGACGTCACGGACGGTCTCGCGCTCTGGTACAAGCTGGACGCCACCTCCGGCAGTGCCGCAACCGACTCGTCCGGGCACGGCCGGCACGGCACGGTCAACGGCACCGCGGCCTGGGGCGACGGGCTCGGCTTCAACGGCACCGACACCTACGTGCGGCTGCCCGACAACGTCGTGGGCGGGCTCGACTCGATCACCGTCGCGATGGACGTCTTCGTCGACCCGGCTCAGGCCACGCCGTACTTCATCTACGGCTTCGGAAACTCCAGCGGCGCCAACGGCAACGGCTACCTCTTCGCCACCGGCGACCAGCTGCGCACCGCGATCGCCTCCGGAAACTGGTCGACCGAGCAGAACACCCGGCCCGCCGCCGGCCGCAACCTCTTCCGCGGCGCATGGAAACACCTCGCCTACACGCAGACCGGCACCACCGGCGTGCTGTACGAAGACGGCGTGGAGGTCAGCCGCAACTCCAGCGTCACCATCACGCCCGGCTCGATCGGCGCCGGCCTCACCACGGCAAACTACATCGGTCGCTCGCTCTACTCCGGCGACCGCTACTTCCGCGGAAAGGTCCGTGACTTCCGGGTGTACGAGCGGGCCATCAGCGCCACCGAGGTCGACCAGCTCGCCACCCCGGCCAACACCCGCGCGGTCGCCGACGACACCGCGGCCCTGAGCCTGGGCGACACCAGCGGCGTCACCGGCGACCTCGCGCTGCCGGCCACCGGCCGCTACGGGTCGCGCATCACCTGGGCCAGCAGCGACACCTCAGTGGTGTCGGAGACCGGTGCCGTCAGCCGGCCGCCGGCGGGCGGCCAGGACGCGCGGGTCACGCTCACCGCCACGCTGACCCGGGGCGGGGTCAGCGACACCAAGACGTTCGAGGTGACCGTGCTCGCCGACTTCGACGACGCCACGAAGGTCGCCCGCGCCGCCGCGGCGCTCACCGTGCACAACCTCGACGACGTACGCGGAAACCTCACGCTCCCGGCGGGCGGCGACTACGGCACCGCCGTCACGTGGTCGTCGGACCGGCCCGACGTCGTCTCGCCGACCGGCGAGGTGCACCGTCCGGCCGCCGGCGCGCCGGCCGCCTCGGTGCGCCTCGTCGCGACGGTGACGCTCAACGGGGCCGAGACCGCGCGCACGTTCACCGCCGTGGTGCCGCCACTGCCACCCCGGCAGGACCTCAAGGGGTACATGTTCAGCTACTTCACCGGTGAGGGCACGGCCAACGGCGAGCAGGTCTACTTCGGACTGAGCCACGGCAACGACCCGCTGCGCTGGCGTGAGCTCAACGGCGGCGAGCCGGTGCTCACCTCCACCCTCGGCGAGAAGGGGCTGCGCGACCCGTTCATCATCCGCTCGCCGGAGGGCGACAAGTTCTACCAGATCGCCACCGACCTGCGGATCTTCGGTAACGGCGACTGGGACGCGGCGCAGCGGACCGGCAGCAAGTCCATCATGGTGTGGGAGTCGACGGACCTCGTGCACTGGACCGACCAGCGGCTCGTGAAGGTCTCCCCCGACACCGCCGGCAACACGTGGGCGCCGGAGGCATACTACGACGAGAGCCTCGGCGCGTACGTGGTCTTCTGGGCGTCGAAGATCTACGCGGCGAACGACCCGGGCCACACCGGCGACACCTACAACAAGATGATGTACGCGACGACGCGCGACTTCCACACCTTCAGCGAGCCGAAGGTGTGGGTCGACCCGGGATACTCGGTCATCGACTCCACTGTGGTCAAACACGGCGGCACGTACTACAGGTTTACCAAGGACGAGCGAAACAACACCTCCAGCACCCCGTGCAGCAAGTTCGTCCTGGAGGAGAAGTCGACGACGCTGCTCGACCTGAGCTGGAGCTTCGTGGCCGACTGCATCGGCAAGGGCTCGATCAGCCAGGGCGAGGGCCCGACCATCTTCAAGTCCAACACCGAAGACAAGTGGTACCTGTTCGTCGACGAGTTCGGCGGGCGGGGCTACATCCCGTTCGAGTCGACCGACCTGGAGTCCGGGGTCTGGACGATGTCGACGGGCTACAGCCTGCCGTCGCGGCCCCGGCACGGCACGGTGCTGCCGGTGACCCAGGCCGAGTACGACCGGCTCCTGCGCGCCTACGCGGCGGACCAGCTCGTGGAAAGCGTCGAAGACGTGGCCGTGCGGACCAAGGTGGGCACCGCGCCGGTCCTGCCCGCGACCGTGGTGGCCCGGTACGCCGACGGCGTGTCCCGCCCGGCCGCGGTGACCTGGGACGCGGTGCCGCCGGCGGCGTACGCGAAGCCGCGCACGTTCACCGTCGGCGGCGCGGTCGCCGGCAGCGACACGGTGCGCGCCACGGCCACCGTCACGGTGACCCGGCGCGCGCCGGAGACGCCGAACGACCTGGTGGTCCACTACAAGTTCGACGAGACGGACGGGCGCGTCGCGCGTGACTCCTCCGGCCACGGCTACCACGGCACGTACGCCCGCCCGCCCGCGTGGGGCGCCGGTGTCCACGGTGGATCGTTCGTCATGTCAGGTGGAGCCAGCTCGCCGTACGTCAGCATTCCGAACGGCGTGCTGAAGGACGCCGACAGCGTCACGGTCTCCGCGTACGTCAAGTGGCCCGCGTCCACGACCGTCAACCAGTGGCTCTTCGGGCTCGGGCCGGACAGCGACAAGTACCTGTTCGTCTCGCCGTCCAACGGCAGCCGGGCGTTCTACTCCGCCATCACCACCGGCAGCTGGCAGGCCGAGTCGAAGCTGAGCGGGTCGGCGTTCCCGTCCGGCAGCTGGCAGCACGTCGCCGTAGTGGTCGACGGGGCGGCCCGCGCCGCCACCCTGTACCTGAACGGCGTGCCCGTGGCGCGCGCGGCAGACGTGCCGGCGAAGCCCGCCGACCTGTACGACCCGGCCAAGCCGTACTCCGGCTACATCGGACGGTCGCTGTACGGCGCCGACCCGTACTTCGCCGGCGAGGTCGACGACTTCCGGATCTACCGCCGGGCGCTGCCGACGTCGGAGGTGCTGGAGCTGGCCGGCAACACCACCGGGATCGCCGCGGTCACGCTGCCGGAGCTGAAGGTCGACGCGCTCGTCGACGACGCGGCGAGCCGGGTGGTGCTGCCCGTCAAGCCCGGCACCGATCTGCGTGCGCTGGCGCCGCACTTCGTGCTGGCCCGGGGTGCGAAGATCAGCCCCAAGTCGGGGAAGGTGCGCGACTTCCACAAGCCGGTCACGTACACGGTGACCGGCTCCGACGGCCGCAGTCGCACGTGGACAGTGACCGCCACGGTGATGCGCAGCCCGGTGCTGCCGGGCCTCTACGCCGACCCGAACATCGCCTACCTCGACGGCCGCTACTACATCTACCCCACCACGGACGGCTTCGCCGGGTGGAGCGGCACCCAGTACAAGGCGTTCTCCTCGACCGACCTGGTGCACTGGGAGGACCACGGCGTCGTGCTCGACCTCGGCCCGGACGTCACCTGGGCGGACAACAGCGCCTGGGCACCGGCGGTAGCGGCGCGAAACGGCAAGTACTACCTCTACTTCAGCGGCGGCATGGCCACCGGCGACACCCGCAAGCACCTGGGCGTGGCGGTCGCCGACTCCCCCACCGGCCCGTTCCACGACGCGCTGGGACGCCCGCTCGTCCCGGCCGGCACCTACAGCGGCCAGATGATCGACCCCGCGGTCTTCACCGGCCAGGATGGACAGTCCTATCTGTACTGGGGCAACGGCAACTCCTACCAGGTGCCGCTCGACGACGACATGGTGTCGTTCGACCCGGCGCGGGTCCGCACGTACCACCCCGCGAACTACAACGAGGGCTCGTTCGTGGTCGAGCGTGACGGCGTCTACTACTTCATGTGGTCGGAAAACGACACCCGCGACGAGAACTACCAGGTGGCGTACGCGACCGGCGACTCCCCACTCGGCCCGTGGAGCGAACGCAAGGGCGTCATCCTCCAGAAGGACCTCGCGCTCGGCATCAAGGGCACCGGCCACCACTCGATCATCCAGGTGCCGGGCACCGACGAGTGGTACATCGTCTACCACCGCTTCGCGATCCCCGGCGGCGACGGCACGCACCGGGAGACCACGATCGACCGGCTCGAGTTCGACGCGGACGGCGCCATCGAGAAGGTGGTGCCCACACTGGAGAGCATCGACCCGGTGGTCAACCTGGCACCCACCATCACACAGGCGGCCGGACCGGTCGGCCCGGTCGCGCTCGGGGCGGAGGTCACGGTGACCGCGGGCTTCGCCGACGGCAACCGTGCCGACCGGCACGCGTGCACAGTGGACTGGCAGGACGGCCGCGTCTCGGCCGGCACCGTCACCACCGGCACGTGCACGGCGTCCCGCGTCTACGAGACGGCCGGTGTCTACCGCCCGACGGTCACGGTCACCGACGGCCGCGGCGGCACGGCCACCACCGCCGCCGGGTACACCGCCGTCTACGACTCCGGCACGCCACACGTCGCCGCCGCCGGCGTGATCGACCCGCGCGGCTGCGGCGAGGCGTTCGGCCTGGCGGCCGGCACGGCGGCGGGCCCGGCCCCGATCGCGCTCCGGCTAGCCTTCCGCGGCAAGGAGTTCGCCGCCACGTCGTACGACCGGCTCGCACTCACCCGCACCCGCGCGGAGTACCGCGGCACCGGCACGATCGACGGCGCCGGCGGCTACGCCTACACGGTGACGCTCACCGAGGCCGGCCGCGTCACCGTGACCCTCACCGACGCCCGCACCGGCCGCACCGTCCACGAGGCCCGCGGCCCCCTGACGGGAGGCGTCGTCATCGCCCGCTGAAGTCCAGATTTGCCCACGTCCGCGCCAGTTGCGAACGGCATGCGCGGGGTTCCCCGGGGAAACGTGGAGCGCCGCGGAGCGTCTTCTTGGAGTGTTTCCCGCGGGCACCGCTCGCGGACGGGCGAGGTCGTGGCCCCGCTGTCCACTCGCACCACCGACCCCAGCAAGATCTGTCAGCTTCAGGCCGCCGCGGCGACGTGGGATTGAACGGCGGACCCGGCTCCCCTCCGGAAGCTCCGCTAGGGACGGATCCGTGCGGTCTTGATGAACGGCGCCCTGGAAACTGGCCCCGACAACGCAAGGCCAGTCACCTGGAGGCAACATGAGAACACGGGTTTCGCGCCTGCTGTTGGGCTCCGCGGTCGTCGCGGCCGGGGTCCTGGGCACGGCCAGCGCGGCGCACGCGGTGCCCACCGGCTGCTCGTTTCTGACCGGGCAGCCGGCGGACACGGCGGCGGTGCAGTGCACGTCCGGCACGGGGGAAGTGCGCGTGGTGGTCGAGTGCACCATCTTCCCGCCCGGCCGGGATCCGATCAGCACCCTGCACCTCGGTCGGTGGGTCGGCGTCGGCGCGATCTCCAGGGCCGAGTGCCGCGGCGGTCCCGTCCTCACGGACCGCTGGTTCGAGGTGCGCTGAGGATCAGTTGGCGCAGATCAGCTGTGCCCGCACCCACCACGTGCCGGATGTGGCGTTGTTTTCGTACGCCTGCACGTGCGATGTGAGCGGCAGCGCCGGGGTGGTGAGCCGCATCTGGTCGACCACGATGTCGCCGAGGTCGGCGGCGGTGTTGGCGCCGGCCACCATCCCGGCGCCGTGCGCGCGGGTGCCGGTCAGGCACTGGGCGTCCTCGTCCTTCGGCGAGGCGGAGCTCTGCTCGAAGCCCTGCGTCTGGCGCATCGCCATGGTCGGTGCCGGCGGCCCGCAGACGGCGTACGCCGTGATGCCCCAGCCCGCCGCCGGGATGGTGGCGCTCCGGTCGAAGGTGGCCGCCACCGTCACTCCCTTGTGGGCGGTGTCGAGGACGACGCTGTTGACGAACGCGTTGCCCGCCGCGCCGTCGAGGAAGAAGCCGCCGCCGTAGGCCTGGCCGCTCGCGCACTCGACGCGGGCGCTCTGGCTGCGGTTGGTGCTCTTGGCGACCTGCTTGAGCTCGCGGTGCATGCCCTCCACGTGCGGGCCGCAGATCGCCTGCGCGACCACCGACCAGGCCGTGGTGAGGCCCGCGTCGGCGTCGCGGTGGCGGCCAGCAGCGCGAGCGCCCGGCGTCTACTCGGTTTGGGGTTCATCCGTCCATCGTGGATGAGTGGCTTCATCGATCCGGCATGACATCGTTCATCGCCGCCAGGACGGTCCGGGCGCGCTCCTGGAGTATCCGTAACCCGATGCGATCGGCCGCGGTGAGCGCGCGCCGGCCGTACTCGACGGCCTGCTCGCTGCGGCCGAGGCCGTGACTTGCCGCGGCGAGGCCGATGAACGCCTCGATATGTGGGTAGCGTTCCTGGTCCGTGCCTGCCCGCTCCAGTGCCCGCCGGTGCAGCGCGATCGCCTCGCGGTCCTGGTGGAGGCGGTGGTGGACGGAGGCCAGCGTGTTGAGCGCGTCCACCTCGATCCGGATGTCGCCGAGCTCGCGGGCGTGGGTGAGTGCGGCGTGGGCCAGGTCGAGCGCCCGCCGGGGTGCGCCGCGATCGCGGTGCACCTCGGCCAGATCGCGCAGGGTGGTCGCCTCCACGCCGCGGTCGCCGATCTCCCGGGCGATCGTGAGGGCCCGGCTGAGATGGTCGAGCGCCTCGTCGAGCCGGCCGGCGGCGTGGCAGATCAGGCCGAGCGCGTCCAGCGACGCGGCCTCGCCCTCGCGCGATCCGGCCCGCCGGCGCAGGTTTACCGCCTGGGCGGCCGACTCGATGGCCTCGGGGAGCCGGCCGAGGTACCAATAGGTGCGGGCGAGGTGGTGGAGGGTGAGGGCCTCGCCGTTGAGCCAGCCGCCCCGCCGGTAGAGGGCCAGTACCCGCTCGTAGACCTGGGGAGCCTCTTCGATCTTGCCGGAGTCCCGGTACGCCGTGGCGAGTACCCCGAGGGCGGTGGCCTGGCCCTGCACCCAGCCGGCGCGTTCGGCGAGGGTGAGTGCCCTGAGGCAGAGCTCGATCGATTCCGGGTACCGGTACTCGCGGTGTTCGAGGTTGCTGAGGGTCAGCAGCAGGATGGCCCGTGCGCGGAGGTCGTCCTCGGCCTCGGTGGCGCGGAGCCCGGCCCGTGTCGCGCGGGCCAGGTCGACCGAGTGCAGGCGCAGCAGGAAGTAGCCGCGCAGCGTGTCGGCGAGCAGCCAGGCGGTCGGCCGGGGCCCGTGCTCGGCGGTGTACACGATCACGGCGACCAGGTTGGCCCGCTCGGCGTCCAGCCAGGCGAGTGCCGCCTTGTCCGAGGCGAAGTCGGGGCCGGGTACGTCGACGGGCGGCACGGGCAGGCGGAGGCGGTCGGGGTAGAGCAGCTTCGCCGCGGCGTCGGCGCCCGCCAGGTACCAGTCGAAGAGCCGCCGCAGCGCCGCCTGCCGCGCCTCGGCGGTGTCCTCGACCCGCGACCGGCCGGCCGCGTACTGGCGGAGCAGGTCGTGACTGGTGTAGCGGCCGGCCCGGTGCTCGGTGGACAGATGCGCGGCGGCGAGCCGTTCCAGGAGGCGGCCGGCCGCCTCCGCCGTGGTGCCGGCGAGCGCGGCGGCGGCGTCTGCGGTGAGGTCGGGCATCGGCGCCAGGCCGGCGAGCCGGAAGAGGCGCCCCGCGTCCGGCGCCAGCGCCCGGTAGGACAGCTCGAAAGCGGCCCGCACACCGGACTCCTCGTCATCGGCCTCCAGTGTGGACAGCGGGTCGCGGCGCAGCTCGGCGACGAGGTCTTCGACCCGCCACTCTGGATGGTCGAGCAGCGTGGCCGCGGCGAGGCGCAGCGCGAGCGGCAGGTAGGAGCACATCCGGGCCAGCTCGGTGGCGGCGCCGGGCTCGGCCGCCATCCGTTCGCCGCCGACGATCCGCTCCACCAGCAGCTGCGCCTCGTCGGCGCCGAGCACGTCGAGGCTCAGCCGCCGGGCGCCGTCGCGGGCGGACAGGCCGGACAGCCGGTGCCGGCTGGTGACCAGCACCAGGCACCCCGGGCTGGCCGGCAGCAGCGGGCGGACCTGCGCGGGCTCGGCCGCGTTGTCGAGCAACACGAGCACGCGGCGTTCGGCCAGCAACGAGCGGTAGCGGGCGGCCGCGGTGCTCTCCTCCGCCGGGATGTCGCCGGCCGGCACGCCGAGGCCGGTCAGAAACTGCGCCAGCGCGTCGATCGGCCGCACCGGCTCGCTTTCGGCGTGGCCGCGCAGGTCGACGTAGAGCTGCCCGTCCGGGAAGCGTTCGGCGACCCGGTGTCCCCAGTGGACCGCCAGCGCGGTCTTGCCGATGCCGGCCGTGCCGGTGATCGTCGAGATCACCATCGCGGTCTCCCGGCGGTCGCCTCCGGGCAGCAGCTCGTCGAGCTGCTTGAGGTGCTCGCGGCGACCGGTGAACCCGGCCACGTCGGCGGGGAGCTGGCGGGGAGTCGGCGCGGCCGGTGCCGGCGCGACCGTGGTGTCGTTGTTGAGGATCGCGGTGAACTGCCGCTGGAGCGCGGGTGCCGGGTCGAGCCCCAGCTCTTCGGCGAGAAGGGTCCGCAGCTGGTGGTACACCTGAAGGGCGTCGGCCTGCCGGCCGCCGCGGTGCAGCGCGAGCATGAGCTGCCCGACAAGCCGCTCGCGGAGCGGGTTGGCCGCCACGAGCTCGGTGAGGTCGCCGACCACCTCGTCGTGGCGACCGAGCCGCAGCTCCAGCTCGCAGCGCTGCTCGATCGCCGTCAGCCGTTGCTCGTCCAGCCGCGCCGCCGCCGCCTCGACGGCCTGACCGGCCAGGCCCAGCAGCGCCGGCCCCCGCCACAGCCGGAGCGCCGACCGCAGCGCGTCGACCGCCTCGGCGAGCCGGTCGTCGGCGGCCAGCGCCGCCGCCCTCGCGACCCCGTCTTCGAAGACCTGGGAGTCGAGCTCACCGGGCCGCGGCTGGGCCCGGTAGCCACGGCCGTCGGCGACGATCGTGGCGCCGGCCTCCCCCAGCTGGCGGCGCAGCGCCGAGATGTCGTTTTGCACCTGCCGCCGCGCGGTGGCGGGCGGGCGCCCGTCCCAGATGGCGTCGATCAGGTGGTCGAGCGAGACCACCTGATCCGGATGGGTCAGCAACATCGCGAGCAGCGTGCGCGGCCGGCGGCCGCCCAACGCCACCGGGCCCGCTTCGCCGATCACTTGCAGCGGCCCCAGGATGCGGAACTCCACCCACTGCCCTCCGGGTCAGTGCCTGCCGTCCCAATGACGGACATCACTGTACAAGTGGGCGATGGTGAATGGGTAACCCGATCAACAGCCGCCCCGGATGCCGGGCGTTCGGGTGCCCGGCATCCGGCGTCGGTCCACGTCGGTCAGGTCAGCTCACCGCTGATCGGCTCGCCTCCTTCCGGGGTGGGGCAAGCGCACTCGAACTCTTCCGGTTCCGGGATCTGGTCGGCGAGCCATTCGCCGGGCGCGTCCATGATCGAGCCGTCGGCCAGCCCTTCGACCAGCGAGTTGTACATCTCGGGATAGTCCTGCTGTGCGATCCAGGACAGGCCGTTGAGGACGTCGCGGGCCACGCCCGGAGTGGCTCCCCGCTCGGCGATCCAGGTGTTGCCCATCGTGAACCACCAGCCGGCGCCAGGCGGGCCGACGGAGACTCCGGGCAGGATGGCGACCGTGCCGCGGAAACTCAGGACGCCGGTCTCGCGATCCTCGCTCAGGCTCGCGCAGACGGTGACCGAGGCGCCCCCGATGCCGCCGGATCCGCCGCCCAGGCACACCCCGGGGCCTTCCAGCTCCTGGAGGCTCTGCGCGTTGGTGATGAGGCCTTCCAGCGTGAGCGCGTCGCTATTGATCCGGCCGCCGGACAGGGTGACGAGCTGGCCGTAGTTTTCGGCCGTCACGAGGTAGCAGCCGTCGATGGAGGTGCGCAGCAGCCGGGACGCGGCCGTGGCGCAGACGCCGATGCCCGGTACGTCCGTGCCGTTCTTCAGGTCCTCGTACGCCTGCCTGATCGCGTCGAGGACCGAGCCCTCCAGCGGCGGCGTGCCCGCACCCTCCTGGCTCGGCGACGCCTGCATGTCGGCGATCATCGCGCCGACCGCCGCACCGACCTGGCTGGCCGCCGACGTCGCGGACGGAGCGTTGATCCACGTGCCGCCGCTGTTCTGGCACTCGATCTCGCCGGTCGCGCACTCCAGCGGGATGAGCCCGCTCGGGTCGGAGAACGCCGCCGGGTTGTTGAGCCCGTACGCGTACGGGTTGATGGATTGCGGGTTCGCGATCTCGAAGAGCGGGTCCGGCGAGATGAACCGGCCGAGTCCGGGGTCGTAGTAGCGGGCGTTGAGATAGTTGAGACCGGTGGCCTTGTCCTCGACCTGGCCGATGAAGCCGCGATCCGTGGCGGTCGTGTCCGCCGTGCGCGGCCTGCCGTAGGGCTGGTAGGCCCGGACCTTGCTCGGCGCCGCCCCGCCGCTGGGCACGGTGAGCTGCACCGAGCCCTGGTTGTCGGTGGCAAGGTACTCGACCCCGCCGGTGGTCCGGATCGCGGTCTGGTTGCCGCCGAACGCGTACGTGCGCACCGCGCTCGCCGAACCGGAGGACGGCTTGGTGACCTCGTGGTCCTGGATGTACAGGGTCGCGCCCTGCGGGGTGCGGCGCAGCAGCCGCGCCCCGTCCGCGTCGTACACGAAAGAGGAGTCGCCGTCCGGGTCGTCGACCAGGGTCAGCCGCCGCTCGGCGTCCCAGGTGAGCGTCTCGGTCTGGCCGCCGGCCGTCCGGGTGGCGAGGTCGCCGGTGGCGTTCCAGGTGTAGGTGCCCGCGCCGGCGGCGGTGGGCGCGTGCGGCCGGGCCGTGCCGGCGGCCGGGTAGGTGTAGGCGACCGGGGTGGCGCCCTCGACGCGCCTGGTCAGGTTACCGTCCACACTGTACTCGTAGGTGTGGTTGTACGGGTTGGTCCCGGTGCCCGGCGTGCCGGCCGCGCACGTCCCGCTCGTGGTGAACGCGCGGGTCAGCCGTTGCCGGTCGTCGTGGTCGAAGCACTCCCGCCAGGCCTGGGTGTCCAATGTGGTGTTCCGTTCGACGACGTTGCCGAACGCGAGGTCGTAGCGGAACTGGATGTCCTGGATGGTCGTGCTGCCCGCGCCGCTGCGCAGCCGGGCGAGCCGCTGGTCGCCGTCGTAGTCGAAAACCCGGCTGAACGGCGTCGCCCGCGGGCCGGACAGCAACCACACCGGCCGCGCCCGGTCGTCGCGCGCGGCGCCCCAGACGTACTCCTCGGCACCCACCATCGTGCTGGGCAGGCCGGTCGCGCTGTACGTCGTGGTGACCGTCTCGGCCGCCAGCCCGCCCACGGCCGGGTACGTGAGACGGGTGCGATGGTCGGCGGAGTCGTAGCCGTAGCCGACGGTGTAGCCGCCGGACAGGCCGGTGATTCCCGCGGGCACGGTCCAGGTGCGGCCGGTCTCCCGCGACCGGTCGTCGTAGCCCGCGACGTCCACCACCCAGTCGCCGCTGGCGTCGAAGCGGGTGGACCGGTTGAGCAGCCCCTCCTCGCCCGGTGCGTCGTACTCCCATCGGGCCAGCAGCGGCCCGGACGCGGAGTCTCTGCGACGCTCGGTCTTGCGGTCGAGCGCGTCGTAGCGGGTGTGCAGCTGGACGCCGGCCGCGTTGGTGGAGCGGATCTCGTTGCCGACCCCGTCGAAGGCGTACGACCAGGTGCCCATGTCGGGATCGGCCACGCCGACCTTGCGACCCGCCATGTCGTATGTGTTCGTGATGGTGTTTCCGGCCTGGTCGCGTACGGTGGTGAGCCGGTCGGCCGCGTCGTACCCGTAGGCGGTGGTGCGCCACGACGCGCCGTCGAGCTCCTCGGCCCGCACGATGCGGTCGTGGGCGTCCTTTACCGTGCGGACCACTCCCCCGGTGGGCGGGTCCGGCGTCTTCCGGATGGTGTCGTGGGTGTACTCGGTCGCGACCGACCAGCGGTACGCGCCGCCGGCCCGGTGGATCTCCCACACCGGCCGGCGCAGTTCGTCGTAGGCGGTGAGGGTGTCGTTGGCCCATCCGCCGGCCGGCGCCGGAAGTATCCCGGAGCCGGGTGCGCCGGCGACCGCCTGCGGCGGCGACACCACGGAAACGAGGCCGCGGTCGTCGTAGACCGTCTCGGAGACGAGCACCTTGCCGGCCTCCGGCGACTGCTTGTGGGTCTGCCGCTCGCGCAGCATGGTGTCGTACACGACCCAAC
The DNA here is from genome assembly GCF_052068095.1 of Phytohabitans sp. LJ34. Classification (NCBI taxonomy): domain Bacteria; kingdom Bacillati; phylum Actinomycetota; class Actinomycetes; order Micromonosporales; family Micromonosporaceae; genus Phytohabitans; species Phytohabitans sp. LJ34. The sequence continues at coordinate 150,426 of NZ_JBQHDG010000016.1, forward strand.
CGTCGACGTACCGCGGCGAGCCACCGGCGGAGTCGAGCAGCTGGCGGGTGCGCACCACCGGCACCCGCGACTTGTCCATCGCGATGTCGTAGGAGAACTGGAACGAGGCGGGTGCGCCGGCGGCCTGCTCGGTGGGGCGCCGGACGGTCAGCGACCGGCCCAGCGCGTCGTACGTGTGTGTCGTCTTCTTGCCGCGGGCGTCGGTCTCCACGCCGGGCGCGCGCCGCAGGACGAACCAGTCGGTGCGCTTCGTGTGCCCGAGGTGGTTCTTGACGGTCGTCGTCTCCGGGTAGCGGATCGCCGGCGTGTACGTCGTCGTCATGGTGTGACCGTTGGGGTCGGTGACGGTGAGCGGGCGGCCCAGCGCGTCGAACGTCGTCGTGGTCGCCGCCCACGTGGGCGCGGCGGTTATCTTGTCGCGCTTTCCGGTCTGGTTGCCCTTCGTGGGCGCGCCGCCGAAGGCCCCGCCGTCGTAGGCGTACTCGGTGCGCTTGACTTCCGCGCCGGTACACGTGGCGTTGGCGTAGCGGGTCACCGACGCCGGAAAGTCCAGCAGCCACAGGTCGGTGTTGAACGCGGGGACCGTCCGGGTGCACCGTTCGTCGCCGCTGACGTTGGTCCAGCCGTGCTCGACGAGCTGGTCCGGCGTACCCAGCAGGCCGTTGACGACCGTCTGCGTGCGGCGGCGCAGGTAGCCGCCGTCGGCCGGATTTCGACGCCTGTCCACCCTGTCGTTCGGCACCACGAACCAGGCGTCGTCGAGCGGGTCCGGTGTGGCGGTGACGTCGACCGTCCTATGTGCGTGGAACCCTTGCACCACGCCGGACTCGACCGTGCCGTCGGCGCGCAGGGACACCTTGTCGAGGACACCGCCGGCGAGCCAGTTCTCGTCGGGGACGTTGGCGACCGTGCCGTCGATGCTGGAGATCGTGGCCACCCGCGAACCGGGGCCGGGGAACGGGTCTCCGGCCAGCCGGTCGCGGTGCATGCCGCGGTACATGCGGAACCGGGTGCGCGTGCTGCCCTGGCTCACCAGCGCGTCCTGGTAGCCGCGCCACTCCGACCAGCTCTGCACGCTGTTGGGGACGAACTCGTCGCGGTCGTGGTGCCACGCGCCGTTGGGCAGGCCGGCCGCGACCTGGTCGCCGTACCGGTACTCGGTGACCATCGGCGTGCCGCCGCCGAGCGGGTCGCGCTCGTCGATCCTCGTCACGAGGTACTTGTGGAAGACCGCGAAACCGCCGGCGCCGCCCTCGGGTTTGTGCCAGTGCGGGAAGCAGTTGCGCGTGTTGAGATGCCAGTTGGGCGGATCGGGCAGCGGGCTCGGGCAGGGGTGCGGCCGGCCGTAGGTCACGGTGGTCTGCCCGCCGTACTCGTTCGTCACGACACCCACGCGGTAGTGCGGCATCGCCGACAGGCCACCGCCGGTGTCGATCCGGTTGTCCAGCCGCACCGGCGAAAACGTGGTCTCGGGCATCGTCAGGGCGGATGCCGCGGTCAGCCCGGTGCGCTGGACGGCCGTCAGGAAGAGTTTCTGGTCACCGGTGCGGCCCGGGTCGGGGTCGGGCAGGCCGTGCGCCAACCGGAACTTGTCGACGTCGATGAACCTGTCACCGTCGTTCACGCTCGCCACGACTTCGCTGTATCGCAGGGCGGTGAAGAACGTCGGCGTGTGCTCCGCGCAGGGCGCGGCGAAGCACATGAGATCGACGGGCGTGTCGGGAAAGTCGCTCGCCGTCGCCGCCGTGGGCTCCTGACACGTGTGGTCGAGCGCCAGGCACCTGAACCCGGTGTCGAACTTGACCTCCGCCGAAGGCTCGGTCGCCGACAGCGGCGCGCGGCGCTTGCCGTACTTGATCATTTTCAGCACGCCGGACCGCACGTACTCGGTGTGCTCGAACCCGGGCCAGCCGTTGAGGGCGGAGTAGTGGTTGATCTCCTTCTCGTACTCGAACTGCTGCACGTTCTCGTTCGGGTCGATGACGAGGTCGAGGTTCCAGCGCCACGCCTGTGAACACCACGACACCGGTGTGACGGTGCTGCACGGCTCGCCCGCGTCATCGCCGAACACCGGCACCGTCCACGCCGAGTTGGTCTCCACGCCGACGTCGGGATTCTCGCCCCTGCCGAAGAAGTACCGCACGCCGTCGGGGGTGGTGACCTTCCAGTACTCGCCGTCGTTGTCGCCGTTGGGCGCCCCGGTGAGCTGCTCGACCTTCCACCGCTGGTCGTCGCGCATCCGCCACTGCTTGGGGCTGGAGCCGGGCACCGGCACGAGCTCCGAGGCCTTGCCGTTCAACGAGATCGTGGCGTTGTCCGACTTCCAGCACAGGTCGGCGTAGACCTGTCCGTCGTCCAGACAGGAGGTGTAGCGACGCTCCACAAAGGAGTCGGCGAAGTCGCTCCAGCCCAGACCGTTCGGGCCGGGCTGCGTGTTGCGGCCGGAGACCATGCCGTCGACGGCGCCGGACGAGTAGTTGAGCCGCACCTCCGGCGTGGGGCCCGACGGTGCCTCGGCGATCGGGATGTCATAGCGGTACGTGAACTCACCAGACCCCGTCCTGACCTGCCAGTCGCCGGAAAGCTCGAGCGGGGTCGCCTTGAACGATCCCTCTTCGCCTTCCGGCGCGGCGGTCACCGCCAGGACCGGGGCGTCGGCGGCGAGCGCGGTCAAATCGCGGACGTCCGCGACCAGGCGGCGCTGGTCGCGAAGATTTCGGGAGGGCACCGCCGTGCCGCCCCGCGCGCAGCCGCGCGGCGCCTTCGCGGCGACCGCGCACGCCGGCAGGGCGACCACCCGCAGCCGGTCCGCGTAGCCGCCGCCGTAACGCTCGGCGAAGGACGAGTAGTCGACGGAGACCTCGACCGGCAGCGCTCCCGCGCCCAGGGCCGCCCCACCCGGCCCCGAGACGCGGAAGGCGAACCCGGAGACCCCCGCACGGGCCGCGAGCTTGTGGTCGAGCACCTCGACCCGCAGCCGCCGCCCGGCCGCCGCCGCCGACTTCGCGCTCAGCGCGACCGGCGACGTGCCGGCCCGCGTCGCGCGCGCGGTCAGGGAAACCTCACTCGCCCCCGGAGCCGGCAAGGCGGTCGCGGTGGGCGCGGTGCCCGGCCGGCTGCGCACGAGCGGCGCCGAACCCGTCGCCTTCACCGGCGGCGAGCCCGGCTCGCCGCTCCGGGCGTCCGCCGCGGCCGCCCGCCAGTCCAGCCCCGGTGCCGCCGGCCCGGGATCCGGTGCCGCGGACGCGGACGGCGGCGAACCCGCCGTCAGCGAGATCCCCACCACGAGTGCCACTAGGCCGGCTATGAGCGGATTTCGTCGCAGCATCGTGGTCTCCTTCGCGTACGCGGGCGCCAGATGGCTTTCCGGCATTCAAATGCCTCGAACAGTCCCGGACAACGAATCCGCCGTCGACTTTGCACAGATTTAGGCTTCGGCCGCGCGCCACCACTTGTCGGTTCCCCAATGTGCCCGTGATCTGATTGCGGTGCGGGCGGCCGGTTTCGTACCCTCCAACGACCGCGCTCGACGGAAAGGCTCGCCGTTGTTGGAAAGCGACTCGGCCTCAGGCAACACACCGGAGGACGATTCGGGGGGCGTCAAGAAAAAAGAACCATCCGTTTATACGATTCTTCAACGGGTCAGCGTCGTGATCGGCCTGCTCGCGATAGTGCCACTCACGCGTATCTGGGACCGAGCCTGGTGGATACGCGTGCTGGGTGCGCTGCTGGTCCTGGCGTTGGGTGCGGCGTCCGTGCCCATCGTGGTCAGCCGCGTCCCGCCACGCTGACGGCGATCCTCGCCACACTGAGAGGATCAGGCAAGGCGCCGGGAGCATCGTTCTAACGTTTTGCCTGTTCACGGTGATTGCATGGGTTGGTCGATATCCCAGACCTCAGGAGAACAACCCATGACCGTCAAGCATGGCTTCCACGCCACCATGACCGCGCTGCCGGGCAAGGGCGACGAGGTGATCGCGCTGCTGCTCGACGCGCCGTCGCTGGCCAATGTGGACTGTGTCGTCTTCCTCGTCGGCCGCTCGGCCAGCAACCCCGACGTCGTGTACGTCACCGAGGGGTGGACCAGCCCGGAGGCGCACAGCGCCTTCTTCGCCACCGAGCCGGCACAGGCGCTCGTCGCGAAGCTCCAGCCGCTGATGGCCGGCGAATCCCGGTACACCGACGAGCTGCCGGTCGGCGGCAAGCCCGCTTTCTGAGAGAGGCAACCACGATGACGTCGCCACGCCCTGGCTTCGACCCCGAGCTGAGCGCCCTCCTCGCCGGCATGCCGCTCGTGCCGCGGCTCGACACCGAAGCGCTCGCGCAGATCCGCCCCTTCTCGTCGACGCCGGTCGAACCGTTGCTCGACGGCCGCGCCATCGACCGGCGCGAAGTCACCGTCCCCCGCCCGGACGGCGCGCGCGTTCCACTGTCGATCCTCAGCCCCGCCGGCCGCGCCACCCCGGCCCCGTGCGTCTACTGGATCCACGGCGGCGGGATGGTGATGGGAGACCGGTACTCCCAGATCGACATCCCGCTGGAGTGGCTGGACCTGCTCGGCGCGGTCGTAGTCTCGGTGGACTACCGGCTGGCGCCGGAGGTCGGCGGCACCACGCTCGTCGACGACTGCTACGCCGGCCTCCTCTGGGTCGCCGAGCACGCCGCCGAGCTGGGCATCGACCCGGCCCGCGTCGTCGTCGCGGGTGCCAGCGCCGGCGGTGGCCTCGCGGCCGGCGTCACCCTCATGGCCCGCGACCGCGGCACCCCGCCGATCGCCGCCCAGGTCCTGATCGGACCCATGCTCGACCACCGCAACGTCACCACGTCCAGCCGCCAGTACTCGGGCGAGCCAGGGGTCTGGACCCGCGAGATGAACGACTTCGGCTGGCGCTCGGTGCTCGGCGAGGCGACCGGAACGGACGTGCCCGTGTACGTCTCGCCCGCGCTGGCCGACGACCTCACCGGCCTACCCACCACCTACATCGACGCCGGCTCGGCCGAGGTCTTCCGCGACGAGGACGTCACCTACGCCACCCGGATCTGGGCGGCCGGCGGCCAGGCCGAGCTGCACGTGTGGGCCGGCGGCTTCCACGGGTTCGACGCGCTGTATCCCAAGGCGGCGATCTCGGCCGCGGCCCGGCGCGCCCGCACCGACTGGCTCACCCGGACACTGGCGTCCTGACCGCACCGGTGACCGGCCGGCCGGGCCGGTCACCGGTTTCGGGTGTTCGTCGTGATCGCACGACATGGTGCGTCGACCGATAACCGCGCTTGACGGAAACATCGATGTCCGTTAGACCGTTTGGGGAGACTCGCATCGGTCACATGGAGGACAACGTGGTCCCACGCCGCATCGCCGTCACGGTGCTCACCGCCGGCCTGCTCCTCGCCGCCGCCGCCACTCCGGCACACGCCGCCACGACGCCACCCGACGTGACGAAGGGCCCCTGCCAGTACACGAAGACCCCGGACGAGCCCGCGGCGCGACCGGTCCCGCTGCCGCCCGACCCCCGCCACACGCCGGACCGCGGCACGGTCACGACCACGCTGATCACCAACCTCGGCCTCATCCCGCTCACCCTCGACCGCGAGCAGGCGCCGTGCACCGTGCAGAGCTTCCGCCACCTGGTGCGGCACGGCTTCTACAACCGGACGATCTGCCACCGCCTCACCACCTACCCCACGCTGAAGGTGCTTCAGTGCGGCGACCCGTCGGGCACCGGCTCGGGCGGCCCCGGATACCGCTACAAGGACGAGCTGCCCACCGACCTGCCACCCGCGCCCACCGACCCGACCGGCGCGCGCAAGGTCTACGCCCGCGGCGTGCTGGCCATGGCCAACGCCGGCCCGGACACCAACGGCAGCCAGTTCTTCCTGGTCTTCGCCGACTCGGCACTGCGGCCGAACTACACCATCTTCGGCAGCGTGCGCCCGCTCGGCCTGCGCACCCTCGACCGCGTCGCCGCCGGCGGCGTGGCACCCACCCCCGAAGACCCGGCCCCGGTCGACGGCGCCCCCGCCCTCCGCACCGAGATCTGCCTGGCGATCTAGAGACCGCCCGGAGTTGGGGGGTGGCTTCGACCCCTGAATCCCCCTATTTAGACAGAGATTTGAGCTACCGCGATGTCCGTCGTGGTCCGGACCGCTGCTCCCGCAGCCTCACCCGTCCGCCGTTGGTCGCGCTCACCCCTGCGCGCGACCGGCCGGCAGGAAAGGGGGCGGGGTGACGGGGCTCGCGCCGGGCGGTGGTCGACGTTTGTCCACAATGTCTGTTCCCGGATCGGCGATCCGGGAAAGCAACGGGGTTGTCGTCGCCGCGGGTAACCGCCACGAGGGTGTGAGCGGCGCGAGCTTCGAGATCTAGGAGAGTTTGGGCGCTATTTCAACCCTAAGCCTCCTAGATCTCGAAGTCTCGACCCATGAGCTGGTAACGCTGCGTCAGGATGGCGCAGGTAGGCCCCGCGAAGACCCCGGCGGGGCTTGTCCCGCGGAGCTGGCAGTGGACGGCCGGGGATTTCGGCGAGCGCTGCGAGCCGCCGGCCGGGAACGGTGCCCGCGGGAGCATACGGTCCGCCGCTGACGCGGACATGGGCAAATATGCCTCGAAGAAAACGCCACGACGAGCGCGACCCTCACCCCGAAACGGGAGCCCTGCTGCCCTCTTGGGGCGGTGTGGGCGCACGGGTCAGCAGTCGGCGCCGACGCTGACCTCGACGCGTTCGCGGCGTCCGTGTGCCTCGACGACAAGTGGCACGCAGGTCGGCGCGCGCACTGTGTAGCCGCCGGCGAAGGCGAGCCATCCGCTGCCGCTCGGGCACGCGGGCACGTGGACCGCGGTGGCCTCGGGGGCGGGGCTGCCCCAGCCGATCCGGGTGCCGGCGGCCGCCTCCGGCGCGATCGTGATGTCGACCTCGGTGTTGGCGCGGACGACAAGCCCCTGCTTGGCGAAGAGGCGGCCAGGCTCGCCCGACTCCTGCGGGGTGAGCGTGCCGGCCGGCAGCGCGACCGCGTCCAGCACGATCCGATAGGCGTCATCGGTCGGCGGGGTGCCGCCGAGATCGTGGGCGCACGGCACGGCCGGGGGTTTCGGCTCGTCGGCGTCCGAGCAGCCGGTTGTCAACAATCCGCACACCACAACCGCCAGTACCGCCACGTTGTCCACGCATGGACGACACGTGCCTGTTCCAGATGGTTCCGGATCCAAGCAGATGGCAACTCTTCAACCAACGGTTACCGGTTCGACGTCAAGATTCATATAAGGGGGCTCCTAAGATCACCGCGTGCGGTGGCGACGGCTCCTCGTGTATGGCATTGCGGCGGTGCTGGTGGTGGCCTCCGTCACCGCGGGCTACTCCTACGGTGCCTTCTACGGGTGGTGGGCCCAGCCCACCGTGCGCGACGCCCCCAAGGCCGAGCCGGCGTCCGTCGAGACGGTCGCGAGCGGGCTGCGCATGCCGTTCGACATGGCGTTTCTGCCCGACGGGTCGGCGTTGGTCACCGAGCGGGAGAGCGGCCGCCTGCGCAAGGTGACCGCGGACGGGCAGGTCACGGAGGTCCGGACGATCGCCGACCTCGCCCATCCCGTGCAGGGCGGGCTGCAAGGGGTCGCCGTCTCCCCCTCCTACCAGCGGGACGGCTGGATCTACGTCTTCCACACCACCGCGCGGGACAACCGGGTGAGCCGCCTGCGGCTGGACTCGCAGGCTCCCCTCGAGCCGGTCCTGACCGGCATCACTCCCGGCGAGATCCACAATGGAGGACGGATCAGGTTCGGCCCGGACGGCATGCTCTACGTGACCACCGGCGAGGCCGACGACCGCCCCAAGGCGCAGGATCGCAAGGACCTGGGCGGCAAGATCCTCCGGGTCACGCCGGACGGGAAACCCGCGCCGGGCAACCCGGACGAGGGCTCCCCGGTCTACGCGTGGGGCCTGCGCGACCCGCAGGGAATCGCCTGGGATGACAAGGGTGAGCTGTACGCCTCCGAGTTCGGCCACCACAACCTCGACGAGCTCAACCACATCGTGCCCGGGGGCAACTACGGCTGGCCCGAGCTGGAGGGCACGGGTGGCGAGCCCGAGTTCACCGACCCCGTCGCGACCTGGAAACCCGCCGACGCGTCACCCAGCGGCATCACCTACCACGGCGGCAAGATCTGGGTCGCCTGCCTGCGCGGGGAGCGGCTCTACCGGATCAACACCGACGGCTCGTCGGCGGAGCAGCTGCTGACCGGCGAGTACGGCCGGCTGCGGCAGGTGACGCCGGCGCCGGACGGGTCGCTGTGGGTGCTGACCAACGGCCACGCCGCCCCCGACTACGACCTGATCATCCGGGTGACCCCGTAACGTACGAGCCGGGCCCGGCCGAGAACGCGAGCTGTCGCGTCATTGACACCGGAACACGAATTCACCGTCATGATCGCTTGTTTCGGTTCCGCCCGTACCCCCGAGAGGGGGATTGTGGCTGGTCGGGTCATGTCGGAAATGGCGGCCCGGTTTGTATGATTGCCCGCGCCGGATGGGAGACCGGGTGGGCGAAGACGTGGCAGGCAAGGATTTCTTCATCAGCTACGCGCGCGACAATCGCGTATGGGCTGATTGGATCGCCGCGGAGTTGGAGCGGGCCGGGTATTCGACCGTGTACCAGGCGGCGGACATTCGACCGGGTCACGATTTCGTACACGAGATGCAGAAGGCGTCGGAGTCGGCGCGGCGGACGATCGCGGTGTTGTCGCCGGCATACCTGGCCTCGGCGTTCACCTCGGCGGAGTGGCACGCGGCGTTCACCCAGGACCCCACGGGTGACAAGGGTCTGCTCATCCCGGTCCGGGTGCAGCCGTGCGCGCCGCCGCGGCTGCTGGCCGCTCGGGTGTACGTCGACCTCGTCGAGGCCGACGAGGCCGTCGCGCGGGACAGACTGCTCGCCGCGGTCGACCCCGTGCGGCCCCGGCTGGCGCCCGCCGGCTTTCCCGGCCGGCCGGCGGCATCGCCGTTTCCGGGGGCTCCGCCCGGCCCGGCGGAGCCGGCGCGGCGGGACCGGCCGGCGGCGGGATGGCGAGCGCTGAGCCGCCTGTGGCCACTCGCCGTCCTGGTGCCGATCCTCGCCGTGGTCGCCTACCTGGCGCGGGAGTCGGTCCCGAGCGGCTGGCTGGCGGGAGCCGCGATCGGGAGCGTCCTGGCGCTGGCCGTCTTCGCCCGGCTCACGTCCGGCAGGTACGGCCTCCCGTCCGAGGTGCCCTATCCGGCCGCGCGGCTGACGGTGCTCGAGCAGATACCGCGGGACGTGTCCAGGTTCACCGGTCGTGAGGACTACCTGGCGACGCTGGACCGGCTCGTCGAGCACCCCGCCGGCGCGCCGGCGACGACGGTGATCGCGGGGATGGCGGGCGTCGGCAAGACCGCCCTCGCCGTGCACTGGGCGCACCGGATGCGGGCCCGGTTCCCCGACGGCGTGCTCTACCTGGACCTGCACGTTCACGGGTCGGCACCACCCGTCGAGCCGGCGGATGCCCTGGATCGGCTCCTCCGGGACCTGGGCGAGAAGGCCGGCGACATCCCGGCCACAGTGGAGGAACGCGCCGTCTGGTACCGCTCCCGGCTGGCCGGGAGGCGGTTCCTCGTCGTCCTGGACGACGCGGTGAGCGAGGAGCAGGTACGGCCGCTCCTGCCCGGTTCGGGGTCGTGCGCGGTGGTGGTGACCAGCCGCGCGCGCCTCGCGGGGCTCGTCGCCCGGGACGGTGCCACCCGGCTCGACCTGGACCTGCTGTCCCAGGAGGAGGCTGTCACGCTCCTGGAGCGGGTCATCGGAGCCGAGCGGGCGTCGACCGAGCCGGCGGCCGTGGACCGCCTGGCCACGGCCTGTGCCCGGCTCCCGCTCGCACTGAGCATCGCCGGGGCGAGGGTGACCGCCCGTCCCCGAGGCGGACTCGCCGAGCTCGTCGAGGAGCTGGCCCAGGAGGGTCGGCTGGCCGCGCTCGAACTGGCCGGGGACCCCGCCGACCAGATCCGGACCGTCTTCTCCTGGTCGTGTAGCACGCTGCGCCCGGATGTGGCACGGATGTGGCGGCTGCTGGGACTGCACGCCGGCCCGCACATCGGCGTGCCCGCCGCGGCGGCGCTCGGCGACGTCCCGCCGGCCGAGACCCGGCGGCTGCTCGACACCCTCGCCGGCGTGGCCCTGCTGAAAGAGGTCTCCCCCGGTCGGTACGAGATGCACGACCTGCTGGACGCGTACGCCGCCGAACGCGTCGCGACGGAGGAGAGCGCCGAGCAACGCGCGGCCGCCGTGGCCCGGATGCTCAGCTGGTACCTGCACGCCGCCGACGCCGCCGCCGCGACCGTCGCCCCGCACGCGCGGCGCCGTGCCCTGGGGACGCCGGCCCACCCGGTACCGGTCTTCGCCACCCCGGTCGCGGCCCTGGACTGGTGCGAGGCCGAGCGGGAGAACCTTCTCGCCGCCGCCCGTCAGGCGTCCGCGCACGGCCACGACGCGGTGGCGTGCGACCTGGTACCGGTGCTCTGGTGGGCGCTGCACGAGCGGCGGGGTTACTACGGCGACCTGCTGGAGTCCGGCGGGCTGGCCCTCGCCGCGGCCCGGCGGCTGGCGGATCGGGACCGGGAGGCCGCGGCCCTGGACTGCCTCGGCAGGGCCAGCCTGTACCTGGGACACCGCGCGGACGCGACCGTCCACTTGGAACAGGCACTGGCGTTGTACCGGGAGACCGGCGACCCGCACCGCCAGGCCCGCACGCTCAACACCCTCGGGCTCGCCCGCACGGACCGGTCCGCCGTCGGCCTGCACCGGCAAGCGCTGGCGCTGTACCGGGAGACCGGCGACCGGCACGGCGAGGGCGGGACGCTGCTGTACCTGGGCTACGCCTACCGCGACCAGTACCGGCGTGACGAGGCGTTGAAGCACTTCCAGCTGGCCCTGGACGCTTTCCGGGAGGCCGGTGATCCCCACTCGGTGGCGCACGCGCTGGTCAACATCGGGTTTGCCCGTCTGGGCACGGCCCAGACCGAGGCGGTCGCGGCTCTGGAGCAGGCGGCCGACCTCTACCGGGAGTCCGGCGACTGGGCCAGCGAAGCGAACGTGCTGACCTACCTCGGACAGATCCACCGGGACGCCGGCAAGCCACAGGTGATGAACGACCGGCTCCAGCAGGCGCTGGCGAGGTCCGCCATGACCGCCGGCCATGTCGGTGGCGTGGAGATCGCCCGCCGCGGAGTCGGCTACTGGCGGCTGGGTGAGTACGAAGCCGCGGTCACCCACCTCCAACGGGCGTTGCCGCTCCTACGCGACGCCGGCAACACTCGCGACGAGGCCAATACCCTCCTCGTCCTCGGCGTGTCACATCGGGAACTGCACCGGTTCGACGAGGCGGCCGCCGATCTGGAGCGGGCACTGGCGCTGTACGAGGACGCCGGCGACCTGGAAGGCCAAGCCGAAGCGCTGCACAGCCTCGGACGCGTCTGCTTCGACCGGGGCGCGTCCTGGCGCCGGCGCCGCCGGATCGGCCCGGCGATCGACTACTACCAACGGGCCCTGGTCCGCTACCGCCGGATCGGCGACCCGTACCGCGAGGGACTGACCTGGATCCACCTGGCGGCGGCCTGGCGGTCGCGTGGTGACAGCCTCGCCGAGTACTGCCTGCGGCGGGCCATCCCGTTCTACGCCGACGTCCACGACCCGGTGCTCGCCGCCGGGTTCCGGCGGGCGTTCAGGTCGATCAGGCGTTGGCGGTGGGCCGCCGTGGGTGCGCTGCTGGTGCTTCTCGCGGCGGCCAGCACGGCCAGCGCCGCGCCCCCGTCGGCGGGAGGCGCGGCCGGCTTCGTCCGGGCCGAGCTCCCGACCGCGGCCCGGTACCGGCCCGCCGCCTACTACCTCTACAACTCGGCCGCCTCGGGGGACGTGGAGGTCCGCCGCGACGGTGCCGGAAGCTACCGGGTCAGGTTCGGTGGACTCGGTACGGCCGGCGGCATCGCCCACGCGACCGCCTACGGCGACACGAGCAACTTCTGCGCGGTGGCGGGCTGGGCACCGGAAGACGACGCGGAAGTGGTCCGGGTGCGGTGCTACGGCCCGACAGGAGAGCCCGCGGACACGCGGTTTGTGGCCAACTTCGCCGCGGGCCCCGCCGGCACCGGCCGGATGTCCTACCTGCTGGCCGACCGGCCCACGGACGAGCGGCACCAGCCCGACCGCCACCACCGGTACGACTCCACGGGACGGACGGGCTGGGTCGAACGTCGGGCCACCGGCCGGTACGAGGTGTTCGTGCCCGCGTCGGCGGGCCTTCCCGGCGGTTCGCAGTTTTATCAGGTCAGCGCCGTCGGCGCGGCGGCGCACTGCAAGCTGTCCGCCCTGCCGTCCCCTTCTGGTGTACAGGGCGTCGACTGCCGGGATCCGTCGGGCAAGCCGGTCGACGCGCGGTTCGCGTTGAGCTTCTCCTGGCTGACAAGCTTCGTCGGCCGCGCGGATCGACCCTACGAACACCTGCACCTCGGGACGGATCGCGAGAGCCTCGAAACCGGGCTGTTTCGCGACATCTGGTGGCAGCGGAGCGACGACGCCTACCAGGTCGTGGCATATGCGGCCGGCTCCTCCGACGCGCACTGCCACATCGTCGGATGGAGCTCCGTCTACACGATCCCGGTGTCGAGAGTGGGATGCTGGTCCGCCGCTACCGATCGACCGACCGCCTCGGCGTACGTCACCGGGGCGATCTGGTGAGGGCCGCCGCCGCGGTGGGTGGACATCGCGGCGGCGGCCGGGAAGTGGCGCGCGTCAGGTGTTGCGGCTGGCCGGGTCGACCCGCGCGTACGTGAGCAGGTCGGCCATCGTGAACTGCCCGGAAAAGCGGGCCGGGAGCGTGGGGCGCCAGCCCGGCTGCACCTTCAGGTAGCTGCCCGGGTCGAGCTGCGCGATGCCGATGAAGACCTCGGCGCAGATCCGGGCGCCCACGGCGCCGAGCATGCCGCCGCCGGCCTGGAGCTGGGCTTCCTTGAGGATGTAGTAGAACAGCGGCGTGTTGGCGTCCAGGCCGAGGCCGTAGCCGGCCAGCTCGGTGAAGTTGAAGGCGCCGAGCGCCGGCGCGCCGATGGCGGCGGCGATCCGCTGGCCCGACGGGATGCCGAAGGTCAGCTGGCGCAGGAGGTCCCGCGCGATGAGGTTGCCGCCGGGCGAGCCGGCCGGCGGGGGTGGCAGCGGAAAGCCGAAGATCGGCGTGGAGTGGCGCACGTCGATCCACTTGCTCCAGCGGACCTGGCCGTCGAAGAACTGGAACCAGAACTCGTAGTCGAGGTACCGGCGGGCGGCCCGCTTGCCGCCGCGGATGTCCGAGGGGTCGGCGCTGCCGTTCTGTCCCGCGTCGAAGAGCAGGGCGTAGAACGGGTTGCCGCCGCTGTTGCCGGTGCTGTTGACGAGGTACGACGGCCGCGGCTGGCTGTGCCCGTAGCGGTACGCCGCGGCGGCGAACTCGACCGGGATGAAGGTCGGCCCGGGCTCCGGGCGGTAGAACTGGCGGCCGCCGTTGAGGACCGTCGAGACCACGCCCGGACCGGCGATCAGCGGCAGGAACTCGTTGAGCACGATCCACTGGTAGTGCCAGGTGACGAGCTGGCGCGCGGCGGCGAACACTTGCGCGGCCGGTGTGCCCTGCGCGCGCACCAGGTCGACGACGCGATTGTGGAAGAGGATGAACGCCGCCGTGATCTGCCCGATCGCCAGGTTTTCGTCGTTGCGCGGGTCGAAGACGACCGCGGTGCCGTTGGCGTTGCGGGCCAGGTCTTCGAACCGGCCGCCCGACTCGATCCGCAGCTTCGCCGGGTCGGCCGAGTCGTAGAGCTGCGGGCTCCCGGTCGGGCCGTTGCCGTACAGGGCGTCGAGGTCGAGGGCGGGCGTGCGCCTGTTGGGCACGGTGGTCGGGTCGACCGGGGTGCCGAGCGGCGCGCTGTTCTCGAGCGTCAGGTCGTGGTCGACGAACTGCCCGAAGTAGGTCATGCCCTGCGGGATCGAGAAGTTGTCCGGGTTGTTGACGCTGTGCTGCTGGAGGTCGGCGAGCGCCTGGGCGCCCACGCTCATCGGGTCGCGGGCGTCCATCGGACCGCCGACGCGCGCCATGTCGACGAGCGCGTTACGCATCTGCGTGGTCGCCGAACCGAACGGCGGCAGCGACGGGAACATCCGCCCGAACCGATCGGAGAAGGCCGCGGACGCGGGTGACGCGCCGAGCAGGGCTCCCCCGGTGCCGGCCACCAGGGCGCCGGCACCCATGCCGGCGATGAGCCGGCGCCGGCTGATGCCGCTGGTGCTTGGGTTGTGTAAAGCCATGGCGGCAGTGTGGGCCGGCGCCCTCGAGACCCGATGGAGAGCCAACCGCGCGTCAGTGAGCGAGCATCGCGTCGACCAGCGACGTGTCGTGCTTGCCGGTGCGGAACAGCGGGTGGTCGAGCGTCGCCCGCAGGAACGCCCGGGTGGTGTGCACGCCCGCGCCCTCCACCACGCACTCGTCCAGCGCGCGGCCCATCCGGGCCAGCGCCTGCGCCCGGTCGGGCGCCCACACGACCACCTTCGCGAGCAGCGAGTCGTAGTCGGGCGGGACCTGGTAGCCGGGGTACGCGTGGGTGTCGACGCGCACGAACTGGCCGGCCGGCGGCTCGAAGCGGGTGAGCCGCCCCGGCGTCGGCACGAAGCCCCGCTCCGGGTCCTCCACGTTGATCCGGCACTCGATCGCCGCGCCGCGCGGCACCACGCCGGCCTGGGTCAGGGCCAGCCGCTCCCCCGCCGCGACGAGGATCTGCTGGCGTACCAGGTCGACGCCGGTCATCAGCTCGGTGACCGGGTGCTCGACCTGGAGCCGGCAGTTGACCTCCATGAGGTAGAAGTCGCCGTCGCCGACCAGGAACTCGAACGTACCGGCGCCGACGTACCCCACGCCGAGCGCGCCGGTGACCGCGGCGGCGGTCATCCGCTCCACGAGCTGCGGCGGCAGGCCGGGCGCCGGCGACTCCTCGACGAGCTTCTGGTGGCGGCGCTGCACCGAGCAGTCGCGCTCGCCGAGGTGGACGCCGTTGCCGTAGCGGTCGGTGAGCACCTGCACCTCGACGTGGCGGGCCGACTCCAGGTAGCGCTCGATGTAGACCCGGTTGTCGCCGAAGAGCAGCTGTGCCTCGGCCCGGGACGCGGCGAACGCGGCGGGAAACTGGGCCGGGTCGCGGACGATGCGCACGCCCCGGCCCCCGCCGCCCGCGACCGCCTTGATGATCAGCGGGAAGCCGACCTCCCTGGCCACCTCGCGGGCCCGGCCGGTGGACTCCACCGCGTCGGTGGTGCCGGGCAGCACCGGCAGGCCGAGGTCCGCCATGATGCCGCGGGTGCGCGCCTTGTCGCCGAGCGCCGCCATCACCGCGGGCGGCGGCCCGATGAACGTGATGCCGGCCGCCTCGCAGATCTCCGCGAAGTCGGGATCCTCCGAGAGGAAGCCGTATCCGGGATGGATCGCCTCGGCGCCGGTGCGGCGGGCCGCCTCGATAATGGCCGGCGCGCTGAGGTAGCTGCGCCGGCTCGGCGGCGGTCCGATGTGGACGGACTCGTCGGCGAACCGGACGACCGCCGAGTCACGGTCGGCGGTCGAGTAGACCGCGACGGTGCGGATGCCGAGCTCCCGGCAGGTCCGGGCGATCCGCAGCGCGATCTCGCCCCGGTTGGCGATGAGGATCGTCTCGAACACGGCTACACCTCCGCTGGTGCGATGGCGATGAGCCGCTCGCCGTACTCCACCGGGGTCCCGTCGGGCACGAGGATCTTCACGACCTCGCCCGCCTGGTCGGCCTCGACCGGGATCATCATCTTCATCGCTTCGAGGATCGCGACCTGCTGCCCCACCTTGACCCGGTCGCCCTCGCGCACGAACGGCTCGGCGCCCGGCTCGGGCGCGTGGTACAGCGTGGCCACGAGCGAGGAGCGGATGTAGTGGATGCCGGCGTCGTCGTCATCGGCGGCGGGCGCCGGCGGCTCGGCGGCGGTGGGTCCCGCCACCACCGCCGCCGCCTCCGGCCACTCGACCTCGACCACCACGTCGGCGTGCTGCACCCGGACCCGGCGCACCGGCCCGGGCGTCGCGCCGACGAGCCGGGCAACGCTCCGGCAGGCGGCCTCCAGCGGGTGGCTGTCATCCATCCGTCCGTCCCCCCATCCTTCGGAAGCGGGCCCGGCGCTGGGCCAGCAACTCCTCGCGGTCGGCGCCGGCGAGCTCGGCCAGCGCCCCGGTGACCGCCCGGTGTACGGCCGCGGCCGTGCCGCCCGGGTCGGCGGACGCGCCGCCGGCCGGCTCCGGCACGACCCCGTCGACCACGCCGAGCGTGACGAGGTCGCGGGCGCGCAGCCGCAGCTGCACCGCGGCCTCGTCGGCGCGCGCCGCGTCGTTCCAGAGGATCGCCGCGCAACCCTCCGGGCTGATCACCGAGTACGTCGCGTTCGACAGCATCAGCACCCTGTTGCCCACGCCCAGTGCCAGCGCGCCGCCGCTGCCGCCCTCGCCGGTGACCACCGCGACGACCGGCACCGTGAGGCCGGCCATCAGCCGGATGCTCTCGGCGATGGCGATCGCCTGCCCGTTCTCCTCGGCGGAGACGCCGGGGTAGGCGCCGGGCGTGTCGATCAGCGTGACGAGGGGTACGCCGAGCTTGTCGGCCAGGCGCATCAGCCGCATCGCCTTGCGGTAGCCGGCCGGCGTGCCCATCCCGAAGTTGCGGTCGGCGACCTCGGCCACCGTGTGCCCCTTCTGGTGGCCGATCACCACGACCGGCCGGCCGTCGAGGATGCCGACGCCGCCGACGATCGCGTTGCAGTCGTCGGCGAGCCGGTCGCCGTGCAGCTCCACGAAGCCGTCGACGAAGTGTCCGATGTAGTCGAACGTGGTCGGCCGGCCGAGGTCGCGCGACCTCGCCACCACGTCCCAGGCGGCGTCGTCGGGCAGCGCCTCCGCGTCGCGTACCACGTCGTCCGTCACGGCCGCACCAGGCGCGGACCGGTCCGCGGCCGCGAAGGCCAGCAACCGGCCGATGGTGGCCCGCAGGGCCGACCGGGGCACCAGGTCGTCGAGCATGCCCCGGGCGAAGAGGAACTCGGCGGTCTGGAACCCGTCGGGCAGCGGCTGGCGCAGCGTCTGCTGGATGACCCGCGGCCCGGCGAAGCCGAGACGCGCGCGCGGCTCGGCGAGGATGACGTCGCAGAGCGTGGCGTACGACGCGGCGACACCGCCGTAGGTCGGGTCGGTCACCAGCGAGATGGTGAGCACGCCCGCCGCGTCGAGCGCGCCGAGCGCCGCGGACGTCTTGGCCATCTGCATCAGCGACAGCGCACCCTCCTGCATCCGCGCGCCGCCGCTGGCGCTGACCAGCAGCAGCGGAGTGCGGGTGGCGAGCGCCTCCTCGGCGGCGCGGGTGATCCGCTCGCCGACGCCGGCGCCGAGGCTGCCGCCGAGGAACCTGAAGTCCATCACGGCGGCGACCAGGGCGTGCCCCTCCACCGTGCCGCGGACGCAGACCACCGCCTCGTCGAGGCCGGTGCGCTGGCGCGCGCCCTCCATCCGGTGCGGGTACGGCCGGGTGTCGACGAACCCGAGCGGGTCGCCGGACGCGCCGACCGGTGGCAGCTCCTCCACCGAGTCCGTGTCGAAGATCTGCTCGATGCGCTGGTGCGCGGTCACCCGCTCGTGGTGGTTGCACTCCGGGCAGACACCGAGGTTGCGCTCGACCCGCCGGTGGTAGAGCAGCGTCTGGCAGCCCGGGCAGAGTAACCAGCTCTTGCCGACCGGCGCCGTGAGCGTCGCCGTCATGACGGCACGCGTTCCGCCGCGGCGGCCTCGACGATCTCCTTGATGCGCGCCTGCTGCTCGCGGGTCGCGCGGTTGAGGTGGGCGGTCATGCCCTCGTCGTCGGTGTGCGCGCCGGCGCGCAGCTCGAAGTCCTGCACCCACCGCATCCGCACGCCGCCGTCGACCTCGGTGTACTCCCAGAACAGGTTCATGTACTTGAAGGCGCCGGTCTCGATGCGGCGGGCCCGCACGACCCGGTCGGCCAGGTCGGGCACCCGCTCGGAGACCCACGACCACACCCGCCCCTGCGGGTCCGGGTGCATGGTGAGCCGGAAGAGCACCGCACCGTCCTTTTCGGACAGTACCTCGGTGCTGGCGTACTCGCTGAACAGCTTCGGCCAGCCCGGGACGTCGTTGGTCATGTCCCAGACGAGCTCGAAAGGCGCGTTGATGACGACGGCGTTGTCCGTGTGTCCGGCCATGAGGTCACTGCTCCGCGATTCGCTGGTTGATGTAGTCGACGGCGATCCGCGGCGTCTTCATGATCGACACCGCGTCGTCCGGGATCTTGACCTGGTACTCCTGCTGCATCTTGGCGGCCAGTTCGAGCAGGGCGAGCGAGTCGTAGCCGAGGTTTTCGAACGACTCGTCGAGCGTCGCCGGGTCGGACCAGTCGGTCTCCTCCACGACGCCGGCGCTGCTCTCCAGGACGCGGCGAAGGTCTTCGATGCTCAGGGCGCTCATGAGTTTCCTCCCGTCGGTCGCTGCCACCCGTCGCGCACCCCGCCGACCTGGGGTACCGGCGACTCGGGGTGCGGCACCTCCTCGGTGTCGACGTGACCCAGCTCGGGGCGGGGCGCGAGGGGGCTGATCTGGAAGACGATCAGGGCGTCGTGGGAGCCCGGGTTTTCGATGCGGTGCCGCTGGCCGCGGCGCACCATCAGCGCCTCGTCCGCGGCGAGCTTGACCTCGGTGCCGTCGATCCGGATGAGGACCTCTCCCCGCACCAGGTAGCAGAACTTGTCGGAGTACGGGTTGTACTGCTCGGCCAGGAACTCACCCGGCTTGAGCCGCACGGTGCCCATGAAGCCCGCGGTCGCGTCGACGGTCTTCGGGCTGAGCAGGATCCGCACCTCGCCGCCGATGCGGTTGATGCCCGGCACGTCGGTGGCGGCCACTTTGACGATCGGTTGGCGGTGCATGGCTCACTCCTTCTCGGCGACGAGGACGCGGAACGGCAGGTCGGTCGGGTGGACGGTGGCCGGGCCGAAGCCGGCGGCGGAGAGGACCCGGTTGTAGGCGGCCACCGAGTGCGACTCGCCCTCGTGGGTCCAGACCAGCATCAGCACCGAGAACAGGTACGGCGCCGGGTCGAGCGCCGGCGACTCGTCACCGGTGGTGAACCCGACGATGACCAGCCGGCCGCCCGGCTTGACCGCGGTGCCGAGCCGGCCCACCAGCTCGTGCACCCGCTCCTCGGAGAAGTGGTGGGTGACGTTGGTGAGCAGCACGACGTCGTACGGCCCGCCCAGCTCGGCGGTGAACATGTCGCCGGGCAGGAACCGCGCGCGGTCGCGTACGCCGAGGCGCTCGGCGTGCTTTTCGGTCACGGCGAGCACGTTGGGCCAGTCGAGCGAGGTCACGACCGCCTGCGGGTGGTGCTGGGCCAGCGTGTAGCCGTAGACGCCGTGTCCACACGCGACATCCAGCACCTTGAGCTCGGGCTGCTCCTTGGCCCACGGCGCGAGCGCCTCGGCCATCACCTCGGCGGTCGGGTGGGCCACCTTCGTGGCGTAGGCGGCGAAGTCCTCCCAGTACGTGTACTCCGGGGTCTCGGCGTGCACGTCGAGCACGGTGCCGCCGGCGCGGACCGCGGCGCTGAGGTCGCGCAGCGCGTCCCACTCCCAGTCGCTCGACATCACCTTGACCATGCCGCCCAGGTAGTCGGGGCGGTCGCGGACGAGGTGCTCGGCGGCGACGGGGGTCAGCGAGAAGTGCTCGCCGGTCCGGTCGACGAGGCGGATCGCGGTCAGCGCGTCCAGCAGGATGCGGGCGCCGCGCGGGTGGATCCCGAGGGTGCTCGCCAGCGCGCCGGCGGTCGCGGGAGCGGTCGCGAGCGCGTCGAAGACGCCCAGCTCGACGCCGGTCCGAAGCAGGCTCGTCTTCTTGTAGGCCTGCATCATGTCCATGAGATCATGGCGGGCGAGCGCGGTCTTCACGAGATGCTCCCTGTCTCGGGGGTCCAGGTGTAGAAGGGCGTGGCCGTCGAGTCGCGCAGCTCGCTCATCCGCTCCGGCGCGTACCGCTGGAGGTAGGTGGCCAGCCGCCGGTTGACGTCCTGGAAGTCGTCCCGGGCCCGGGCCGCGAGCAGCTTGTCGTAGACGTCGGTGTCGGCCTCGATCAGGTGCATGTAGAGGTCCTGGTAGCGGAAGAGGGTGCGCCGGGAGATGCCGACGACGTGCGGCATGTCGCCCTTGTCGTGCTCGGTGAAGAGCTCGGCGACGGCCCCGGCGTGCTGCGGCTCCATCCGCATCACCATGAGCCCGCGGTACGACATCTCACGCACCCCGCAGGATGCCGGTGAGCACAGTGGAGAGTGCGGCGGCGGGGTCGGCGACCGCGCCCGGGCTACGCCACGCGAGGATGCCGTCCGGCCGCACCAGCAGCGCCCCGTCCGTGGTGACGCCGCAGGCGGCGAGCCAGGAGCCGTCGTCGGCGAGGTCGCCGCCGGGTCCGGCGGTGAACGTCTTGAGCGGCACGCCGCTCTTGGCCGCCGCGTCCAGCCACGCCTGGTTTCCGGGCGCGGTGACCAGGGACCAGCCGTCGGTCAGCACGTCGATCGTGGAGATCTTGGCGCCCTTGTGGGTGACCCACCCGTGCGCGGCCCGGCTGCCCGGCTGGCCCGGGAAGGTGAGGTCGCGGGGCAGCACCTCGCCGTTCTCCGCCGCGCCGACGACCGCCTGGGAGTAGTAGCGGTAGCCCATCGTCACGATGACGAAGTCGCGGTACGCGGCCTTGTCCTCGTCGGCGAGCTGGCCGCGGGTGCGGAAGAGCATCCACGCCTGGTCGGCGGTCGCCGCGCCGACCGGCCGCCGCTCCGCCTCGTAGGTGTCGAGCAGGCTGGCGTCGGCCCGGCCGGCGAGCACGTCGGCCAGCTTCCAGGCCAGGTTGTGCGCGTCCTGGATGCCCGCGTTGACGCCGAAGCCACCGGCCGGCGGGTGCGCGTGGCAGGCGTCGCCGGCGAGGAACACCCGCCCGACCTGGTAGGCGTCGGCCACCATGTGCCGCGCCTCCCAGGGCATGTGCGACTCGACCTCGACGTCGAGCTCCGGGTCGCCGGCGGCGATCCGGGCCAGCTCGACGCAGCGCTCCTCGGTGAAGTCGGCCGGCGACTGCCCGCGCTCCGGGTAGTAGTTGACGCCGAACATCCAGCGGCCCGGCTCGATGAAGAGCAGCAGGCCCTGCGCGAGCCGGTTCATCAGGTAGATGAGCGTGAAGCGGGGTGCGGTCTCGGGCAGGTCGACCTTGGCGCGGAAGATGATGCTGACGAAGTTTCCGGCGGCGCCGTTGCTCCGATTTCCAATGTGGAGCATCTCGCGGGTCGGGCTGTTGACGCCGTCCGCCCCCACGACGTACTTGGCGCGGATCGTCCTCGTCGCGCCCGTCGCGCGGTCCTGGACCGTGGCCGTGACGCCGTCGGCGTCCTGGTCGAGCGCGACCACCTCGGTACCGAAGCGGATCTCCGCGCCGTGCCGCTTCGCCGACTCGTACAGCAGCGGCTCGTAGTGGTCCTGCCCGCACCAGATCGGCCAGCTCGGCGTGAACTGGTCGTAGTCGACGTCGTGCGCCTCCATCACGAACGACTTGTCGAGCTCGGCCAGGGACGACGCGCCGAGCATCACCAGCGGGGTGGCGCGGCCGGAGCGGACCAGCTCGAGGTCCTTGCCCGGACCGACGATCTTCATGCCGACCTCCTGCACGGCCGGCTCCAGGCCGACGGTGCGGAAGATCTCCACGGTGCGGGCGTGCAGGCCGGTGGCCCGCGGGATCGACGACAGTGCGGCGCGGCGCTCGACCACGAGCGGCGCGACGCCGCGGCGGGCCAGGAAGAGTGCCGTGGACAGTCCGACCGGGCCGGCGCCGATGACCAGGACGTCGGTGCTCTCGTCACTCATTTCGCGTCCTCCGTGTAGACGACCTTGTAAAGGTGGCGCTCCGGCGTCGCGATCGCGCGTACCTGGCCGAAGTGCGGGTGAACGTCGGGGTTCTGGTACATCCGGTTGAAGTGCTCTTCGCTCTTCCACTGCGCGTAGTTGACGACACGGGTGCCGTCGAGGCTGGCGTGGATGTTCGCCGAGACGAAACCGTCCACCTTGGACATGACCGACTCGGTGGCCTCGACGAGGATGTCCACGAGCTTCTGCTGGTTGGCGGGATCCACCGTGAAGACGTTGACCATCGTCACGACGGGCTGGTCGATGCTGATGTGTGCCATGGCTCCCCTTCAGATCGGACGGGCTTCGAGCAGCGCCCAGCCGTAGGCCGCGGGCGTGTTGACCAGTTCGAACCCCGCGGCGCCGAAAATCGCCTTCCACTCGCGCAGATCGCGTTCCTTGCCGCCGAAGAGGACGAGCATGTCGATGTCGATGATCTTGGAGTGGTCCCACTGGTTGAGCGGCGGCACGATCTGGTCGATCGCGATCAGGCGCGCGTCGGCCTCGCCGATCGCCGCGCGGATCCGCTTCAACAGGGCGACGCAGGTGTCGTCCGGCCAGTTGTGGACGATCGACTTCAGGATGTACGCGTCGGCGCCGACCGGCAGCGGGCTGCTGAAGAAGTCGCCGCCCACCACCTCGACCCGCTCCGCCACGCCGTGCTCCTTGAGTAGCGGCTCGGCGTCGGCGACGACCTCGGGCAGGTCGAAGAGCACACCGGTGCCGGCCGGGTGGCGCTGGAGCATCTTGGCCAGGAAGTAGCCGTTGCTGCCGCCGATGTCGGCGATCCGCCCGAACCGCTCCGGCGCCAGCTCGGCCGCGAACCGGTCGGCGAGGCGGCGGCTCCAGTGCGCCATGAAGCCCTCGAAGAACCGGTTCACCTCGGGGTGGGTCTGTAGGTAGTCGTAGAAGCCCATGCCGAAGACCTTGTTGAACGCCGGCTCACCGGTGCGGACGCTGTGCATGATCTCCGCGTACGGCAGCCGGTTGAAGTCGTGGAAGCTGAACTGCACCATCGGCCGCAGCCCGCCGATCCGGGCCGACGTCAGGCCCTCGCCGAGCGGCGTTATCGCGAACGTGCCGTCCTCCTGCTCGGCGAAGATGCCGAACGCGGCGGCAGCGCGCAGGATCCGGCGCAGCGCGTCCTCGTGCGTCTCCGTGTCGGCGGCCAGCCGGCCGACCGGCTGCGGGCCGTCGACGAGGCGGTCGGCGATGCCGAGCTCGGTCACCACGTAGATGACGTGGGCGATCTGCTTCGCGCTGCCCAGCACGGCGATCTGCCGTTCACGCAGGTCGAGCGCCTGCTTCTGGTCGAAGTTCGCGACGGCCGCGAGGCTCGCGTCAGTCATCGGGGAGTCCTTTCCGGAGTGTGGCGGCGGACGACCATGGCGGCGTTGAAGCCGCCGTATCCACGGGCGAGTACAAGTGCGGCCCGCACCGGCGCCTCCCGTGGCGCGTCGCGGACCAGGTCGAGGTCGATGCCCTCGGCGAGCCGCTGGACGTTGGTGGTGGGCGGGATGACGCTGTGCCTGATCGACAGCAGCGCGGAGACAAGGTCGAGCGCGGCCCCGCCGGAGTAGAGGCGGCCGGTCATCGTCTTGGGCGCGGTGACCGGCACGCCGAACGGCCCGAAGATCCCGCTGATCGCCTCGGCCTCGATCCGGTCGAGCTCCACGACGCCGGCCGCGTCGGCGAACACCACGTCGACCTCGCGCGGCTCCAGGCCGGCGTCGGCGAGCGCGATCTCCGCGGCGCGCCGCAGCCCGGGCCGCCGTCCCGAACCTGGCCGCGGGTCGAAGGTGGCGCCGTAGCCGGCGATCTCCCCGTAGACCTCGCCGCGGACGGCCGCGGCGTCCTCCAGTACCAGGATCGCTCCGCCCTCGCCCGGCACGTAGCCGGTGGCGCCGGCGTCGAACGGGAGGAAGGCGGCGTCCGGCTCGCGCGAGGTGCTCAGCCGGCCGTTGGGGATCTGCGCGGTCCAGCCCCACGGGCACAGCGACGCGTCCACCCCGCCGGTCACCACGAGCGGGATGCCCTTGCGTACCTGGCGGCGCGCCTGGGCGACCGCGTCGAGCCCGCCGGCCTGCTCGGTGACGAGCACCCCGGTCGGTCCGCGCATGCCGTGCCGGATCGAGATCTGCCCGGTGTTGACCGCGTAGAACCAGGCGAACGACTGGTACGCGCTGACGTGCTCGGAACCCTTGCTCCAGAGCTTCTCCAGCTCGCGGTGGCCGAACTCGAAGCCGCCCGACGCGCTGGCGGTGACCACGCCCATGCCGAACTCGGGCAGCTCCTTGGGGTCGACGCCGGCGTCGGCGAGCGCCCACTCGGCGGCGCTGAGCGCGAGCCGGGTCATGTGGTCGGTCTGCGCGAGCAGCCGGCTCGGAATGTGCGCGGCCGCGTCGTAGCCGGGCACCTCCCCGGCGAGCTGCGCCGGGTAGCTCGACGGGTCGAACCGGGTGATCGGCCCGATCCCGCCGCGCCCTTCGACGGTGGCGGCCCAGAACGCGTCGCGCCCCAACCCGTTGGGAGCCGCGACTCCGACACCGGTGACGACGACAGCGCGAGGTGCGCGCGCCGCTCCTTCGCCGTCGTGGTCGAGGCCCGTAGCCTCGCGACTCCCGCTCATTCGCCACGCGCCAGGATCATCGCGCTCTGGAACCCGCCGAACCCGCTGCCGACGCTCAGCACCACGTCGAGGCGCTTCTCGCGGGCGACGAGGGGCGTGTAGTCGAGGTCGCACTCCGGGTCGCGCTCGTGGAGGTTGGCCGTGGGCGGCACCACGCCGTGCCGGATGGCCAGCGCGGACGCGGCGATCTCGATCGAGCCGATCGCGCCGAGCGAGTGCCCGACCATCGACTTGATGGAACTGACCGGCGTCCGGTAGGCATGGTCGCCGAGGCTCCGCTTGAACGCCGCCGTCTCGTGCCGGTCGTTCTGCTTGGTGCCGGAGCCGTGCGCGTTGACGTAGTCGACCGAGTCGGCGGGCAGCCGCGCGTCGCCGAGCGCGACCCGGATCGCCTCGGCCATCTCCCGCCCGTCGGGCCGCAGGCCGGTCATGTGGAACGCGTTGGAGCGCGAGGCGAACCCGACCAGCTCGGCGTAGATCTGCGCGTTGCGGCGGCGGGCGTGGCCCAGCTCCTCCAGCACGAACATCGCCGCGCCCTCGCCGAGCACGAACCCGTCCCGGCTGTTGTCGAACGGCCGCGACGCGTGCTCGGGGTCGTCGTTGCGGGCGGTCGTCGCCTTGATCGCGTCGAAGCAGGCGAGCGTGATCGGCGAGATCGGTGCGTCGGTGGCGCCGGCGATCATCACGTCGGCGGAGCCCTCCCGGATCAGCTCCATCGCGTGCCCGACCGCGTCGAGGCCGGAGGTGCAGCCAGTGGAGATCACCGTGGCCGGCCCCTCGGCGCCGACCTCCCACGCCACATCGCGGGCGAAGGAGCTCGGCACCAGGTAGTCGTAGAGGTGCGGGCTGGCGTAGCGGTGGTCGGTCAGCCACTGCTGGCCGCCGTCGCTCACCACGACGTACTCCTCCTCGAGGCTCATCGTGGCGCCGACCGCTGTGCCGACGCTGACGCCGACCCGGGTGGGGTCGTGCTCGTCGGTGGCGAAGCCACTGTCCACGAGGCACTCCCGCGTGCAGACGACCGCGAGCTGGGCGGCCCGGTCCATCCGCCGGATCTCCTGCGGCGAAAGGCCTTCGGCGGCCGGGTCGAAGTCGGCCTCCGCCGCCACCCGCGAGCGGAACGGGCTCGGGTCGAAGAACGAGACGGTGCGGGTGGCCGTGCGGCCGCTTGTGAGCAGCTCCCAGAACGCCTTCGCGCCCAGCCCACCGGGCGCGATGACGCCCATTCCGGTGATGACCACCCGACGGTCAGATGTGTTCGGCATTGACGATCCTCCTGGCCGCGATGTCCGCCTCCGCACGGTCCGCGGGACGCGGTCGCGCCCTCATGGCCTGCGTTGCAGGACGCTAGGGACGGGGCGTCGAACGATGCTGGAGCGGCGGTCGAGGCCGCGGTCTCATGAGGCCCGGGTCAGCTGGAGCGGCCTCGGCACGCCGGCGGACAGGACCTCCCGCTGAAGCCGCTGGAGGTCCGGCGAAGGGTCCAGGCCGAGCTCCTCGCTGAGCACGCGCCGGTAGTGGTGGTACGCCTGGAGCGCCTCGCCACGCCGCCCGGACCGGCTCAACGCGATGATCAGCTGGCGGTGAAACCACTCGTTGAGCGGGTACGTGCCCACCAGGTAGCGCAGCTCGCCGATCAGCTCACGGTGGCGGCCGAGCGCGATGTCGGCCTCGATGCGCAGCTCGACCGCGCGGATCCACTCCTCCTCGAGGTGAGTCGCGTGCGCCTCCAGCGCCGGACCGAACTCGACGTTGGCGCCCAGCGGCCCGGTCCACAGCGCGAGCGCCCGGCGCAGCACGGCGGCGCCCTCCTCGTGGCGGCCGGCCTTCATGTGGTTGCGCCCCTCGTCCAGCAGGGCCTCGAAGATCTCGGCGTCGAGCTGGCCGGGCTCCACCTTGAGCAGGTAGCCGCGGGCCCGGCTCTCGAGCAAGGTTCGACCCGGGCCTTCTATACCTTCTCGGGCGAAGAGCTTTCGAAGGTGGTAGATGTACGTCTGAACCGTGGTGGCCGCGCTCCGCGGCGGGTTGTCGCCCCAAAGCTCGCGGATAATCGATTCGCCCAGCACGACCCGGTTGGCGCGCAACACAAGCAAAGCGAGCACAGTGCGAACTTTTGGTGGCGTCGGAGTGCAGATCCGTCCCTCATGGACCAGTTCCAAAGAACCTAGAATCTCGTACTTGACCATGGCGCTCCCCCGCTCTCGTAGCGCTTCTCGACACGCTCTCAAGCTATGGAGATAGCGGGGTCACACGTAACGTTCCCAAGGCGCTACCACCCGCCTCCTTCCGAATCCAGAAGGTGTCGAAAGTTGTACGGCGAATGATCCTTGCGGGGTGTATCAGTGCGGGCTCGGCTTGCTGTTGAGCCGGTCGTGCGGCAGGGTGACCAGCGACGCCGCCACCGCCTTGTTGACCGCGTCGATCCGCGACACCGCACCGAGCTTGGCGAAGATGCGCCGCAGGTGGCTCTTCACCGCCGCCTCGCTCAGCTTGAGCCGGCGGGCGATCTGCGCGTTGGTCATCGCCTCGGCGGCGAGCTGGAGGATGTCCAGCTCGGCCTGGGAGAGGATCGCCGGCTCGGCGTTCTGCACCTGCACCAGGCTCTGGCCGGAGACGGAGAGCAGGATCGAGCCGGTGCCGTCGCGCGCCTTGCGGATCGCGGCGACGAGCTCCTCGCGGCCGACGCTCTTGAGCAGGTAGCCCCGCACCCCCTCCGCGATCAGCCGGCGGAGCAGGTCGGGGCTGTCGTACATGCTGAGGATGACGACGGCGGTGCTCGGCGAGGCCTCGCGGATGCGGCGCACCGTGACCACCGGGTCGTCGCCGGGTATCGCCACGTCGAGCAGCACGACGTCGGGTCGCAGCCGCGCCGCCTTGGCCACCGCGGCGGTCGAGTCGCCGGCCTCGTCGACGACGCCGAGGTCGGGATGCGCGTCGAGCACGGCCCGCAGGCCCTCGCGGACCAGCACATGGTCGTCGACGAGCAGGACGGAGATGGGCCAGAGGGAGGACCCGTCTTCGGACCGCGCCATGGCGACCTCCCCCAACCCGTCTGCTTCGCGGGCCCACGCCGCCGCTGCCACGTTAACGTGCGCCGTGGCGCCCCTCATATCGTTCCCACGACATGAGGGGCGCCACACACCTTTACGTGGCGAATTTCATGCGGGCGGCGCGAGGTGGAGCAGTTCGCCGGTACCCAATCCCTTGTTAGCGATAAAGATGCCACCATCCCGGGCGATCGCAAACGACATAGGACTTTCCAGACCTTCACTGGCGAGCAGGGTCCGGCTGCCATCGCGCTCGATCCGGGTCAGCGCGCCGGTCGGGTCACCGGAGTCCAGACCGTTCTTGGCGATCTCCAGCACGACGAGCCGGCCCCGCTTGTCGAACGCGATGTCGATGATGTTGGTGAACCCGGTCGCGTAGATGGTCGGCGCCGAGCCCGGCTTCAGCCGCCACACCCGGGCCCCACCGCGGGGGAACGGGTGACCGGTCAACTGTCCGATGTAGAACGCACCGTCCGGGCCGCGGGTGATGGTGACCGGCACGAACTGGATCGGCACCGTCGCCCCCGGCGGCAGGCCCCACTCCGGCGGCGCCGGCACCTGCTCCTCCGGCCAGACGTGCTCGGTGGTGACCGAGCCGCCGGGACGGATCCGGAGCACGTCGTTGGCCGCCGCGTCAAGCGCCAGCAGGTCGCAGCCGTCACTCACGACCGCGTACGGCTGGCTCTCCGGGATGACACCGTCGGGGTTGTGGGCGCCCTCGTGCGCGTTGAGGTCGCCGAGGATACGCCAGCGGTTGGGGCCCTGGATCTCCAGGATCGTGCCCATCGCGGCCCCGGCCGGGCCGAGCAGGTCACGGTACTCCGGAGCGGTGCTGAAGCCCATCGCGACGAGCATCTTGCCGGCCCGGTCGAACGCCAGGTCGTGCGCGCCGTAGACCGAGAAGCCCTCGCCGGTGCTGCGCAGCGACGGCAGGCCGGTGACCACCCGCTTCTGGCGGCCGTACCGTACGGCCGTGATCGCCCCCGTCGCGCCGTAGCAGAGGTCGGTCCCGAAGGTGCCCGGAATGCAGACGTCGTCGCCACCGAGTCCGGCCTCGGCGACGAAGACGGTGCCGGCGCGGTCGATCACGACGCCGCGCGGGTTGTCGAGGTTACGGGCGACGACGGTCAGCCGCCCGGATTGAGAGGTGGCCGCGGCGGCGGCGGGCGCGGCCGCGCCGGCGATAAGCACCGCCGGTAGGGCCACCAGCAGCGTGCGCCGCATCGCATTGCGCATGGGTTCTCCTCAGCATGCGGGGTGTGGACGCGAACGACGCTGACGGCGCCGCCTCAAGGGCGGATGGAGGCAGGCTCGACGGGCCAGGGCTCACGCGTCGGCGAGAGCCCCGGCCCGTCCGGCCGCCGTCCGACGTCGGGGGAGCGTGGGACGGCGGCGCTGGGCGGGTGCGGCTACTCCGGCTGGTTCGGCGTGCCGCGGCCCAGCTGGTACGGCGTGGAGACACCCTCGTACATCAGGTGCATCACCATGCCGTTGGCAGCGTGGTCGAGATTGTGACAGTGATCCATCCACATGCCCGGATTGTCCGTACGGAAGGCGATCTCGTACACCTCGCCCGGGATGATGTCCAAACTGTCTATCCACCACGGCGAACCCGTCGCCGCCACCCCGTTGCGGGACAGCACGAGGGCGTGGTGGCCGTGCAGGTGCATCGGGTGGTTCTGGTGGCTCCGGTTGACGATCTTCACCTTCACCAGCTCGCCCTCGCGCACCATCAACGTCGGCGTGTCCGGGAAGCTGTGCCCGTTGATGATCGGCACCAGGTGCAGCCCGCCGTCGAAGAAGGACAGCCGGTCGTCGAGCAGCTGGGTGAAGGTCCGGTCGAAACGCGAGCCGGTGTCGAACGGGCGCTCGCCACCGGAGCCGTACGTGAGCGGGTCGAAGGTCGGGCCGTCGCCGACCACCTCGGGCGTCGACGAGTCGCCCGGCGGGGCGAGCACCAGGCCGCGGTCCTCGCGGGCGAGGTCGGTGACCCGGACGGCGTGCGACGGCATCGTGAACGTCACGTCGTACCGCCCGCCCGCCGCGAGCCCCAGCCGCGGGTCGGTGAGCGGCGTCGGCCCGGACACGTCGACCCCGTCGATCGCGACGACCCGCACCGGGGCGCCGTTGACCACGAGCTGCCGGGGCCGGCTGTCCGTCGCCGGGTTGTTGTCGGTGTTGATCAGCCGCAGCCGCACCGGCGTACCCGGCGCGATCTCCTGCCGCTGGAGCGTGTCACTGGTGCCGAACGCGACGATGTTCTCGTCGGGCGTACGCCACTCGTGCGGCATCACGACGACGTCGCGCTCCCCCGCCGGCGGCCCGGCGGCGGGCTCGACGATCAGCGCCCCGAAGAGCCCACGCCGGACGGCCTCCAGCGGATTCTGGTGCGTGTGGTACCAGAACGTGCCGACCTGCTCGGCCACGAAGCGGTAGGTGTGGCTGCCGCCCATCGCGACCGCGTCCTGCGTGGCGCCGGCCACCCCGTCCTCGCCGTTGGGCACGTCGAGCCCGTGCCAGTGGATGGTGACGTTTTCGTCCGGCATCTCGTTGCGCAGGGTCACCTCGACGAGCTCGCCCTGGCGCACCCGGATCTCCGGGCCCGGCGACTGTCCATTGTAGGTGAGCGCCTCGATCTCGGTGCCCGACGCCAGCCGCACCTTCGCCTTCCGCGCGGTCAACGTGTACGTCTTGTCGGGCGTGCCGGTCTGCGGCCCACGCAGTTCGTCGACCGACACCACCCGCCCGGCCGGTCCCGCGGCCCCGTGGCTGAGCGCGGTGCCGCCGCCGTAGTCGACGTTGCCGTGCGCGTTCATGCTCATCGTGTCGGGCAGCCGGCTGCTGCGCGCGACGAACACCACCGTGCCCACGAGGACGACGAGCACCACCGCGACCTGGACCGCGGCCCGCAGCGCCCGCGCCCCCGGGCCCCGGCGGGCGAAGCCGTCGGCGCGGACCGCGCGCAGGCGGTATCCCTGCCAGATCCACAGGAGCACCGCCGCGAAGACGATCGGCAGCCCGTGGGTGAGAACATCGTCGACATAGGACGGCACCGGCCGCGAGATGTAGGCGAAGTAGACCCCGACGACGGTGGCGACGGCCGTAACCTGGAACGGCACCACGAGCACCGGGTCCGCCGCGGCGGCCCGGACGGCGGCGTCCGGCGCCTCCACGTCAGCCGGCTCGGTGCGGGCCAGCGCCCGCAGCCGCGGCACCGACCAGACAGCCACGGCGAGCATCGGCAGGAGCAGCAGCGGCATCTGCACGATCACCCGGTTGTCCGCGAAGATCCAGTCGACCGACAGCATCAGCCCGATCGCCACACACTTGATCACCAACACCACGAGCGCGGCGATCAGCAGCCGCGAGAGCGCGCGGGCGCTACGCCGCAACGCCCGACGGGACGGCCGCCACGCGAGCCGCGTGGCGAAGATCGCCGCCGGTAGCCAGATCAGGAACAGGACACCAGCAAGGATCCCGTCCAGATTCTCCCCGATTTCGAACACGCGCTTCCCCCATCGAAATAGCCGCAGGGCTACGGTATGGACGCGCGCGGTCAAGGGGCATCCGGCGACGACCGGCAGCCCCATACGGCGATCGCCGTACATACCCAGCTACACCGAAACACCCGCCGTAGCCCCGGTCCGCGCCACCTGCGAGCGCGCCCAGCTCTTTCGCGGCCCCTGCGCCATCCTGACGCAGCGTCACCACCCCAGGGGCGAATCTAGAGACTTTTCGGAGTCGAGGCGGCCGGGCGCTAAGTTCCTTTTAGGACAAAGATTTGAGCTACCGCGATGTCCGTCGTGGTCCAGACCGCTGCTCCCGCGGCCTCACCCGTCCGCCGCTGGTCGCGGTAGCTCAAAATCTCTGTCTAAATAGGGCGGTCGAACCCCGACTCCGAAGCATACGGGCCGCGATCCAAGACGGACGTGGGCAAAAGGGGTGTCAGCCGGGTGCGACCAGGCCCGTCTGGTAGGCGAGCACGACGAGCTGGGCGCGGTCGCGGACCCGGAGCTTGGCCATCGCGCGGTGTACGTGGGTGCGGGCGGTCGCCGGGCTCATCGAGAGCCGCTGCCCGATCTCCTCGTTGGTCAGGCCGCCGGCGACGAGGCTCATCACCTCGCGTTCGCGGTCGGTGAGCACGGCGAGCCGGGCGTGGTCGGCCGGGGCGTGGGGGGCTCGGCTCACCAGGGCGCTGACCAGGCGGCTGGTGATGCGGGGCGAGATCAGCATGTCGCCGCCAGCGACCACGCGCACGGCCTGCCGCAGCTCCTCGGGCTCGATGTCCTTGAGCAGGAAGCCGCTGGCGCCGGCGCGGAGCGCTTCGAAGACGTACTCGTCGAGCTCGAAGGTCGTGAGGACGACCACCCGCGTCGCCGGAAACCTGGCGACGATGGCCGCGGTGGCCTTGACGCCGTCCATGACCGGCATGCGGACGTCCATGAGCACGATGTCGGGACGGGTCGCGGCGACGGTCTCGACCGCCTGCGCGCCGTTGGAGGCCTCGCCGACCACCTCGATGTCGTCGCTGTGGTCGAGCAGCCCGCGGAAGCCCGCCCGGACGAGCGTCTGGTCGTCGGCCAGCACCACGCGGATGGTCACGGTGACTCCTCCTCGATCGGCAGCCGGGCGAACACCCGGAAGCCGCCCGCTTCTCCCGGCGCGGCGGTCAGTGTGCCGCCGGCCGCCTCGGCGCGCTCGCGCATGCCGGCGATGCCGTGGCCGGGCTCGACCAGGGTCGCGCCGACGCCGTCGTCGACCACCTCGACCTCGACGGCGTCCATTGTGTACGCGATGCGGACGTCGGCGGTGGTGGCCTGTGCGTGCTTGACCGTGTTGGTCAGCGACTCCTGCACGATCCGGTACACGGACAGCGCCACCGCGGTCGGCAGCGGGCGCGCCTCGCCGGTGACCACCGGCCGGACCGTGACGCCCGACTGCTCGGCCACCGCGTAGACGCGGGCGAGGTCGGGGACGGTGCCGGCGTCGCGGAGCATGCCGACCACCGAGCGGATCTCGGTCATCGCGTCGCGGGCGGCGCCACGGATGCTGCGCAGCGCGGCGCGCGCGTCGGCGGGACGGCTGTCGAAGACGTCGTCGGCGAGGCTGGCCTGCACACTGATCGCGGCGATCGTGTGACCGAGCAGGTCGTGCACCTCGCGCGCGATGCGCAGCCGCTCCTGGGCGACCTCGTGCTCGCGCTCCTGCCGCATGACGGCGAGCCGGTGCTGCGCCTCGGCGAGGCGCTCCCGGCGGCTGCGGATCGTCTCGGCGAGCAGCACGACGGCGGCGAGCAGCGAACCCTCCTCGGCGGTGGCCGCGAGCACCGGGAAGAGGCCCTGGCCGAGGTAGAAGTATCGCACTATCAACTCGAGCGTGACGAAGAACCCGGCGACGGTGAGCGCCCAGGTGAGCCGTCCCGCCGCGGCGACCGCGTAGAGCGCGGCGGCCAGCGGCAGCGCGGGTGGGATGCCGGGGTACTCGAGCGCGTAGTAGATCATCAGCGCGGCGACGGAGCCGACCAGCACGAACAGCGGCCAGCGCCGGCGCCACAGCAGCAGCAGTCCGATCACCGCGCCGATCGCGTACGCGCGCGCGTCGGGCGGCCGCGCCCCGGGCTCGTCGGCGGTGTGGATCGCGACCGCGACCACCGCCGCCACCACGACCGCGAGGATCGCGTCGACCGCCATCGGGTGGAGGCGACCCGCTCCGACGAACATGACGCAACAGTACGGTCACCGCCCGTGGACCGCGGCCCCGGCGTTCACCGGGAGCCACGGTCCGGGGCGGAGAGCCTCAGCGGCCGAGTTCCAGCAGGGTCTGACCGGACTCGATCACGGTCGTGCCGGTCACCTTCAGGCCGACCTTCTCGCCCAGCTCGGCGTACTCGCGCCAGGTCCGCGCCTTGCCCGCCATCAGCGAGAGCAGCCGCAGGTCCATCTGGGTGATGAACATCAGGCGGGCGGGGTCGTCCGGGAAGTTGTCGTTCTCGTCCGCCACGAGGATCTGGACGACGAGCACCTTGCCGTTGTCGCCGACCGCCTCGGCGACCCGGCCGAGGATCTTCTCGGCGCCCGCGTCGTTCCAGTCGTGCAGCACGTTCGACAGGATGTACACGTCGGCGCCTGCGGGCAGCGGCTCGAAGATGCTGCCCGCGACGGTCTCGACCCGGTCGGAGATCCCCGCGGCCTCGAAGCGGGCCCGGCCCTGCTCCACGACACCGGGCACGTCGACGACGGTGCCGCGCAGGTGCGGGTTGGCCTTGAGGATCTCGGTGAGCAGCGCACCGGTGCCGCCGCCGACGTCGATCACGTGCTTGGCCGCGCTCCAGTCGTAGCCCTCGACGACCTTGCCGAAGTAGCTGGCGTGGGTGGCCATCAGCGCGCCGAACGAGGTGGCGCGGTCCGGGTTGGCGGCCAGGTCGTCCCAGAACGCGATCCCGTAGCGCTCCGGGTAGGCGGCGTCGCCGGTGCGGATCGAGTGGGTCAGCGAGCTGAACGTGCCCTCGATCCGGCCCGCCATCGAGTCGACGTCGAGCCACGGCCGCTGCGCCGCGGGGTGGTCCTTCTTGAGAAACTCGGCCGCTTCGGTCAGCGCGTACACGCGCGGCCCGACCTCTTTGAAGACGCCGCGGACCGCGAGGTAACGCATCAGCCGGTAGAGCGCGTCGGGGTCGGCCTTGGCCGCGACGGCGAGCTCGTCGAGCGTGTTGGTACCGGCGGCGATCAGGTCGGCGAGGCCGAGCGTGGCCGCGGCCCGCACCGCCCACGGCGTGATCGTATCGGTGAGAGCGTAAAGATTGACCCGATATTCCGTCATGGCGGGGAGCCTGGACCGCCGCTCTGGAGCGCCGCTCGAACGCGGGTCCAGACCACCGCGGTGCACCCGGCCTCCATTGGGTTTCGAGCCACGCGGTGCACGCTCCGCCGGTAAACGGTAGCCATGCGGAAAGGGAGACGATGGGCGCAAGCCAGCAGGAGCGCTCGGCGCTCGAAGTAATCATGGACCTGTTGCAGCAGAAGTGGGTCTACGAGCTGTTCGGCGAGATCGGCGCCCGCCAGAAGGCGTCGGCGGCGCACGTCGAGGAGCTGCGCGAGGTGGACGCGGCCGCGCACGTCTTCTGGCCGTTCCAGGCACCGCCGTTTCCGATCATCACGAAGTCGGCGAGCGGCTCCACCCTGACCGACATCGACGGCAACACCTACCTCGACTGCCACATGGGGTACGGCGCGCAGGCCCTGCACGGCCACAACCCGGAGCCGGTCGTCGAGTTCGTCCGCGAGCGCCTCGCCACGGGCACCGGCAACGGGTACACCAGCGAGCTGGAGCTCGAGCTGGCCAACCTGCTGCGCGAGATCACGCCGCACAACGAGAAGTTCGTGTTCCAGCACTCGGGCACCGGCGCGACGCAGGGGGCGATCCGGCTCTGCCGCGCGCACACCGGGCGGCGGATGGTCGCCAAGTTCGAGGGCACGCTGCACGGCTCGCACGACCTCGCCGTGCACAACACGGCACCGTGGTACCACGGGCACCCGGCGCTGCCGTTCCCGAAGATCAACCCGGACGGCACCATGCCGCTGATCTCGGCGTACACCGGCGTCCTGCCGGCCGAGCCGCGCGACCTGCTGATCCTTCCGTACGACACGGCGCAGGCCGTCGCGCTGATCGAACGGCACGCGGACGAGCTGGCCTGCGTGCTCACCGAGCCGGCCGCATCCTCGTTCCCCTTCGAGGAGACGACGATCCCGATGATCCGCGAGGTCGCGATCGCGTCCCGGCGGCTCGGCGTGCCGTTCATCCTGGACGAGGTGCTGACCGGGTTCCGTTCCGGGCTCGGCGGCGCGGCGCAGAAGTGGGACATCCCCACCGACCTGACCACGTACGGCAAGGTGATCAGCGGGCTCGGGCTCCCGCTCTCCGCGATCGGCGGGCGGGCCGACATCCTCGACCACACCCAGACGTCCGGGCAGGCGTTCACCGACTACGGGCAGAAGACCGGCCTCCAGGGCAGCCACACCGGCAACTACCTGTCGGTGGCGGCGTCGATCGCGACGCTGCGGCTCCAGCAGTCGAAGGGGCCGGGCTACTACACCGAGCTGCGGGCGAAGGTCGACCGCGTGCAGGCCCGGCTGGCGGAGTTCCGGAGCCAGCACGGCATCCCGCTGCGGATGGTGGGCTTCGGCGACTACGTCGGCTGCTTCCAGTTCCTGCCGTCCGACTCCTACACGGACTACCGGGTGTACTCGCGGGAGCTCAACCCGGCGACGTTCATGCTCAGCCTGCTGCTGCGCAAGCGCGACATCTACATGCTCGGCATGCCGCTGTGGTTCGCGGGCAGCGCGCACACCGACGCCGACGTCGACCGGATGACCGACGCGGTACTGGAGAGCACGCTGGAGCTCGCCGCCAACGACTTCCCGTTCGACCTGGCCTGGCCGGCGACCGACGGTCCGGCCTGGGAAGACGACGGCTCCTGGTCGTAGAAAGGCAGTTCCGCGTCGAGGGCCCGGGTCGCATCATGACCCGGGCCCTCTTCGTGTGCGGTACACGAGGGTACGTAAATACCCGTACTTGACTAATCGCACGCGACATCGTGTAGTCGAAGAGACGGCTCGCCCCATCTCCTGGAGGACCCGCGATGACACAGAGTTGGACCGACGATCAGGGCGCCGCACCGCCAAATCCGCGCAGGTGGCTGGTCCTGGCCGTCATCCTGGCCGGCGCGTTCATGATCTTGATGGCTACGACGATCGTCAATGTAGCCATCGCGCCGATCCAGCGCGACCTGGAGGCGACCTACACGACGATGGAGTGGGTCATCGCGGGCTACGCGCTCGGGTACGGCCTGCTGCTGGTCCCGGCCGGCCGGCTCGGCGACCGCTACGGCCACCGCAAGCTCTTCCTCATCGGCGTGGCCGGCTTCACCGCCGCCTCCGCCGCGTCCGCCTCCGCGACCAGCCCCGGACAGCTCATCGCCTTCCAGGCCGTGCAGGGCATGATGGCCGGCGTCCTCAACCCGCCGATCCTGGCGCTCATCCAGTCCACGTTCCCGGCGAAGGAGACCGGCAAGGCGTACGGCATCTACGGCGCGATCAGCGGCATCGCCACCGCCAGCGGCCCGCTCCTCGGCGGCCTCCTGATCGCCTGGGACCTCAACGGCTGGGACTGGCGGCCGGTCTTCCTGCTCAACGTGCCGATCGGCATCGCCACGTTCATCGCCGCGGCGGTGCTGGTGCCCGAGTCACGGGGCCGGCGCGGCGGCCTGGACCTCATCGGCATGCTGCTCGTCTCGGCCGCCGTCCTGCTGCTCGCGGTCCCGCTGGTCGAGGGACAGCGGCTCGACTGGCCGGCGTGGACGTTCGTCTCGATGGCCGCCGCGATCCCCGCGCTCGTCGCGTTCGCCGTCTGGGAGCTGCGCCGGGCCAGGCGCGGCCGGGTACCGCTGGTGAGCATGCGGCTGTTCGCGCACCGCTCCTTCACCGCCGGCGTGGCGATCAGCCTCTGCTACTTCGCCGGGTTCATCGGCCTGCTCTTCGCGCTCTCGCTGCACCTTCAGATCGGCCTGGAGAAGTCGGCGCTGATGGCCGGCCTCATCCTGCTGCCGTACTCGTTCGGCACGCTGGTCGGCGCCGCCATCTCCGACAACGTGGCCAAGGCCATGGGCCGCGCGGTGCTGCTGCTCGGCGCCGGCATCGTGATCGTCGGCATGGTGGGCATCATCGCCACGATCCACTGGTGGGGCTCCGACGTCGAGCTGCTACCCGCCCTCCTCTTCGCCGGCTTCGGCTCCGGCCTGGTGATCGCGCCGAGCGTCGAGATCGTGCTCGCCGGCGTGCCCTGGCAGGACGCCGGCGCCGCGAGCGGCGTGCTCGGCGGCGCCCAGCGGCTCGGGCAGGCGATCGGCGTCGCCGTGGCCGGCGTCGTCCTCTTCGGAGCGCTCGGCTCCTACGCGCCGAACGCGGCCGCCGACGCCACCCCGCAACTCCAGACGTCGCTCGTCGCGGCCGGGGCACCGCCGGCACAGGCCGAGGCCGCCACCGCGTCGTTCACCGACTGCTTCGTGCGACAGTCCCGGGCGTCCGACCCCACCGCCACCCCGCCCGGCTGCCCCCAGCCCGACGGCGGTGCCTTCGAGGCCGCGGCGGAGTCGGCCCTGGCCACGAACTTCAACCGCGCCGTGCAGTGGACGGTGGCCGCGGTGCTGGTGGGCGTGATCCTGACGTTCCTGCTGGTCTTCCTGCTCCCCCGCCGCCCCGACCAGCCCTGGGCGGACGCCAGCACCCCGGAGTGGCGAGTCACCCCCGCCGCGGCCGAAGCCACATCCTGACCGCCCGCGGGCGTTTTCGGGTCCGGCCCCGCACGGGGTCGGACCCGAAGCGCTCTTTTGAGACTGCCCCGTTCGTGCGCCCAGGCGGCGGTCGTTTGTCCACAATGTCCCTTGCCGAGGCGATGGGCGCCAGGCCGGACGGTGGCGCAGTCACCGGGAGTCACCGCCCCGATGTTGGTGACGGTGCGTCAGGATGTCGGCGGTGGCCGGGGGCTTGTCCCGCGGAGCTGGCAGTGGACGGCCGGGGATTTCGGCTCGCCCTGGCGAGCCGCCGGCCGGGAACGGTGCCCGCGGGAGCATACGGTCCGCAGCTGACGCGGACCTGGGAAAATCTGCCTCGAATCACCTGCCAGGACCCGCGCGTGCGGTCCGCGGGCGACACGGGCGAAGGCAGCGGCGGTCAGTCTGGGCTGACGGTCATCGGGGTGGCTTTGTCGGCCAGCAGCTCGGGGAGCTGGTCGAGCAGCTCGTCGTGCCACGCCAGCTCGGCCCGCAGGCGCAGCTCGGTGTGGCGAAAGCCGGTCCACTCCAGGCCGCGCAGGTGTGGCGCGGCCTCCTTGCGCAGCTCTTGCCAGGACGCGAGCTGGGCGGCGAGATCTTCGCGGCGCCGGGCGAGGATCGCACGTAGCGCGTCCTCGCCCAGGTCGATCGCGTTTTGCAGGGCCAGGTCGACCGGGTCGGGGCGCAGCCTCGTGTCGCGCAGCGCCTCGTCGCGGTGGCTGATCAGCTCGGCCCGGCCGGACTCGGTGATCGCGTAGATCGTCCGGGCCGGCCGGTTGCCCTCCTGCTCGGTGCGCAGCGCCTCGATGACGCCCTCGACCTGCATCCGGTGCAGCGCGCCGTAGAGCGAGCCAGGCTTGACGTCGCTCCACAGCTCGGTGCGGTCGATCTGGGCCGCGCGGCGGATCTGGTGACCGTGCATCGGGCCACCCCGTGCCAGCGCCCCGAGCACGAATAGGCGAGTACTATTCACGGGAATAGTCCAACACGAGTGCCCGTGTGCGGGCAAGCTCGACGAACGGCCAATCGATCCCTGCTCTATCCACTATGGACGGGCACCCGCGGCGAGATGAGCGACGCCGCGATGGCCTTGTTGACCGCGTCGATGCGGGAGACGGCGCCGAGCTTGGTGAAGATGTTTCGCAGGTGCCGCTTGACGGTCGCCTCGGAGAGGGAGAGCCGGCCGGCGATCTGCGCGTTGCTCATCGCCTGGCCGACCAGCTGGAGCACCTCACGCTCCCGGCCGGAGAGGGCGCCGGCCACTGGGCCCTGCACCTGGGTCAGGCTCTCCCGCGAGACGGCGAGCAGCACCGGGGCGTCGTCGGCCCGGGCGTTGCGGATCGCGGCCACCAGCTCCTGGCGGGTCGAGTTTTTCAGCAGGTAGCCGCAGATGCCGAGGGCCAGCAGCTCGCGGAGCAGCTGGGGGCCGTCGTACATGCTCAGGATGATCACGCGGCTCGCCGGCGCGACCGCCCGCATGCGGCGGACGGTGGTGGTCACCTCGTCGCCCGGGATCTGCACGTCGAGCAGCACGATGTCGGGCTGCCGGTCGCGGACGGCGGCCACGGCGGCGCCGCTGTCGCCGGCCTCGCCGACCACCGCGAGGTCGCGCTGGGCGTCGAGGATCTCGCGCAGGCCGTCGCGGACCACCACGTGGTCGTCGACGAGCACGATGCGGGTCGGTTCGAGCGCGACGGCGGTCACCGGGTGGCCCCTTCGCTGACCATCAGGGGCGCCACGAGCTCCACCGACGTGCCGCCGGTGCCGGCGCTGCCCAGCGCGAGCCGCCCGCCCAGCGCGGCCGCCCGCTCGGCCATCGCGCGCAGGCCGACCCCGCGTACGCGGGCCGTGTCGAACCCGACGCCGTCGTCGACGACGGTGGCCCGCAGCTCGTGTGGCGCGATGTCGACGACCGCGCGGATCGAGGTGGCACCGGCGTGCGCCAGCGCGTTGCGCATGGCCTCGCGGACCACCAGGAACACCTCGTCGAGCGCCGGCGGCGGCACCCACGACTCGTCGCCGTTGATCACCACGTCGACGCGGGTCTCGCCGGCGTCGACAGTGGACAGGAAGTTGGCCAGCGCGGTGTCCAGCGAGCCGAGCGGCTGGGCGAGCTGGAGGTCGGTGGTGAGGGCGCGCAGGTATCCGACCGCGTCGTGCAGGGCCTGGCGGGCGGTGACCACGCGCCGGTCGACCTCCTCGTGGCGGCGCTCGATCGCGAGCTCGTGCGCCTCGAGGTTGCGGTAGGCGGCGCTCAGGCTGTGACCGAGCCGGTCGTGCAGCTCGCGGGCGATGACCGAACGCTCGCCGACCTGCGCCTCGCGCACCTGGTTCATCAACGCGGAGGCGTGGCGGGTGCTCGCGTCGAGCAGGCGGGTCAGCACGACGCGGGTCAGCGCGCCGGCGACGAGCGCGATGAGCGGCGCGGGGTCGGAACGGCTGTCGAGGTCGGCCAGGACCAGGTCGGCGAGCGCGGACACCGCGCGGAAACACTCCCGCGGGTGCAGCTCGGCGCCCTCGGGTAACGGGGGCGGGACCACCGCCAGCGGGTCGGGCGGGGCGTCGCGGAGGTCGACACAGACCTGGCGGATGATCGAGTCGGCGTGGGCGACATAGCGGTCGGTGAGGCCGGTGTCGCCGACCAGGTCGTGGCCGGCCGCGTCGAACCGGCACCGGTACGCCGCCAGTATCGGCTGGCGCCGGTGCCAGAGATAGTCCGCGGCCGTGTCCCGCAGCGTGTCGCTGTGCTTGTCCATTCTGGATCCCCCCGGTTTTCGCTCTTCGCGCACTTCCACTCGCCGCCGCTCAGCTCCGGCACCAGGAACCCGGCAACCGGAACACTCTGATCCGATCAGCCCCCCGAGAGTTGTCTCAACCGAGTACTCGCATGAGTCTACGGCGCCGTCTTAGGCCGCCGAAAGCATCGAACCGTGGCTTCTAGTAATCGACACAGAACGAGAGGTGAACTTAATGAAACATGGTGCAAGTTCGATGGGAATTAGGCCCTATGGGCCCTAATAGCCACCATCTCCGGCAGACGCGACCAGCTCTCGACGGTCCATCGAGGACGCTCCGCGACAGTTCGCCTGACCTTCGACCGGTTAGGAGCTCCATCCATGGTGAGCAGACGCAGCGTCATCACCGTCGGGGCGACCGCGGGTGCGGCCGCCCTCGTCACGACCGCGACGGCCGCCGCCGCCCGCGGCGAAACCCCGCCGCGGGCGGGCGGCCCACACGCCGGGCACGGCGCCGCGGCACACCAGAACACGGCGAGGGGCGCCCACCTGGCGGCCGCCGCCGCACCCTTCACCGTCCGCATGCCGATCCCGGCGGTACAGCAGCCGGTCGCCTCGGTGGGCAATACGGACTTCTACGTCGTCACCACCCGTAGGACCAGCGTCGAGATCCTGCCGGGCACGCGCACCGAGGTGATGACCTACGACGGCAAGTTCCCTGGTCCGACGTTCAAGGTGCGTACCGGCCGGCTGGCCGTCGTCGTGCACACCAACCAGCTCGACATGCCGACCGCGGCGCACCTCCACGGTGGACACGTGCCGTCGAGCAGTGACGGGTTTCCGACAGACGTGCTCGTGCCGGGCCGGAGCCGCGTCTACAACTACCCGAACAAGCAGCGGGCGGCGACCCTCTGGTACCACGACCACGCGCACCACATGGAAGCGGAGCACGTCTACCGCGGCCTCGCCGGCTTCTACCTGATCGAGGACCCGGCCCAGGCCGAGCTGCGGCTCCCGTCCGGCGACTACGACATCCCGATCATGCTGCGCGACGCCCGGTTCGCGGACGACGCGAGCCTCGTCTTCGAGCCCGACGACTTCGAAAACCGCAACACGATCCTCGCGAACGGCAAGCCGCAGCCCTACTTCCGGGTCGCCGCGCGCAAGTACCGGCTCCGCTTCCTCAACGGCTCCAACCTGCGCACGTTCGCGCTGCGGCTCGGCAACGACACCGAGGTGGCGCAGATCGCCAGCGACGGTGGTCTCCTGGCCGCGCCCACGCCGGTGCGCGGGTGGGCGATGTCGCCCGGCGAGCGGGTGGAGGTCGTGGTCGACTTCAGCCAGTTCCCGGTCGGCAGCCAGGTGCTCCTCCAGGACGCCCAGGCCGGCCCGGTGCTGCGCTTCGACGTCACCCGCACCGCCGCCGACCGCAGCAGGGTGCCCGACCGGCTCAGCTCGATCGCGTCCCCGCGGGCCGCGACCAACGAGCGCGCCTTCACCCTCAGCCTCGACCCGCAGACGTTCCAGTTCGTCATCAACGGGCAGGCGTTCGACCCCAACCGGGTCGACACCGAGATCAAGCGGGGTACCACCGAGGTGTGGTCGATCACGAACGGCGACACCATGTTCGGCATCCCGCACAACTTCCACCCGCACCTCGTGCAGTTTCGGGTGCTCGACCGAAACGGTCAGCCGCCGTCGCCCGGCGAGTCCGGCTACAAGGACACGATCGCGGTGGCGCCCGGCGAGACGGTTCGCATACAGGCAACATTCGGCGACTACCTTGGTCGCTATGTCTACCACTGCCACATGATCGACCACTCCGCGGCCGGCATGATGGCGCAGATG
The DNA here is from genome assembly GCF_052068095.1 of Phytohabitans sp. LJ34. NCBI lineage: Bacteria > Bacillati > Actinomycetota > Actinomycetes > Micromonosporales > Micromonosporaceae > Phytohabitans > Phytohabitans sp. LJ34. Next base: position 193,044 of record NZ_JBQHDG010000016.1, read on the forward strand.
TCGATCGTCCCCTGACGCCCACGGAGGGTTCCCGTGCCATCGGCAGAGAAGACTGTGCAGATCAACCAGTCCCCCGACACCGTGTTCGCGTTCCTCGCCCAGGGCGAAAACGACATGCGGTGGCGGCCCAACGTCCTCGACATCAAGCACGTGTCCGGCGACGGCGTCGGCGCCCGCTACAAGCAGGGCCTCCGCGGCCCCGGCGGCACCCGCATCCCGGCCGACTACGAGGTGACCAAGTTCGAGCCGGGCAAGCGGCTCGCGTTCAAGGCCACCGGCTCCGTCCGCACCGAAGGCGAGTACACGCTGACCCCGGCGAACGGCGGCACCTCGCTGACGCTGAAGCTGGCATGGCAGCCGAGCGGCGTGTCCCGCCTCCTGAGCCCGATGGTGAGCAAGTCGTTCGAGGAGGAGATCGCCTCCCTCGAAGGCTTGCGCGAGCTGCTCGAAAAGGAATCCTGAGCGCCGTGTCCCGGAGGGCTCACCCGGCCCTCCGGGACGCGGCCTCACCCTGCGCGCTTTGTCCCGGTCGGCCCTTCGGGTTGGTCCCGTTTCCGCGTGTGGAGCAGGGCCGCGACGGCGAGCGCCGCAAACGCATGTCGTGGGGTCGGCGTCACTCCTCGCCGGCGGTGCGCATCGGGACCACCAGGTAGCGCAGGTCGAGATCGGGCGCGGCGGTGAACGCGGTCGCCCGCATGCCCTCCTGCACCCGCATCGACACCGTGCGCCGGGCGAACGGGCGCAGCGCGTCGGTCAGCAGCCGCGCCTGGTAGGAGCGGGTCAGATGGTCGCCGCGCACCGACGCCTTCACGGTCTCCTCCGCCTCGCCGGTCAGCGGGTCGCTCGCCCGCACGACGAGGATGCCGTCGCGGGCCTCGATCACGACGCGGCTCTGCTCGCCGCCGTATGGCGCGGCCCGGTCGAGCGCGCCGGCCAGCTCGTCGGCCTCGACCTCGATCGTGCACTCCGGGGCGATGTCGAGCAGCCGGTCGAGCTGCGCGTCGGGAAACGGCGTGCCGAGGCTCGGCACCACGACGCTGCCCTGCGCCCACGCCAGCCCGAACATCCGCGCGTCGGCGTGCACCACCACCCGCTCGGCCCGACCCGCCTGCTTGACCATCTCGGCGAGCACCACCGCCGGCACGAGCGCGTCGACCCGGGCACCCTCGGCCGCCGGCCGCCACGGCACGGACGCCGCGGCCATGCGGTAGCGATCGGTGGCCAGCAACGCGATCCGTGTGCCGTCGGAGCGCAGCCGCACACCCGTGAAGATCGGCAGCGCGTGCTCCCGCGAGGCCGCGCCGGCCACCGGCGGTGCCACCTGGCGCAGGTCGGCGCCGCTGACCTCGCCGACCAGGGGCGGTAGGCCGGCACACGGCGGATACTCGCCGCCGACGCGGGGCAGCGCGAAACGGGCGGTGGCGGTGCGCACCGCGAGGCGCGACCCCTCGACGCTCAGCCGCACCTCCGGCGTGGCCAGCGCGGCCAGCGTCTCGGCGAACGCCCGCCGCGACACCACCGCCGAGCCCTCCACGTGCACGGTGGCCGACACGCGGGCGCGCGCGGTCAGCTCTCCGTCGGTGGCGGTGAGCAGCAGCCCCTGCCGGTCGGCGCCCAACAGCACGCCGGCGAGCGCGGGCTGCGACGGCCGGGCGGGCATCAGCCGGGCGATCCGGCCGGCGGCCTCGGCGAGCGAGGCGGCATCCGCGGTCAGGTCGAGCACGTCGGTGGTCACGCCGGGCAACCTACGCCGGGGGTACGACACTCCACTCCGGCAGCGGTTCGCGCTGGGCGAGCCAGCTGAGCGGCACGCCGGTCACGCCCGGCCGATCGCCGACGCCGGTGTGTGCCGCCACGATGCCGCCGGCGATCGCGGCGGTGGTGTCCACGTCTCCCCCGGCCTCCACGCAGGCCGTCACCGCGCCCGGGTAGTCATCCAGGAACGTGGCGGCCACCCACACCGCGAACGGCACCGTGTCCTGCGCCGTGACCCGCGACCCGTTGCCCAACTCGTACGCCGCCTCCGCGACCGAATGGCCCACCAGCCGCCCGGCCCGCGCGACCCCGCGCCGCACCTGGCCGTCGACGAGGAACGGCGTCAACATCTCGACGAACCGGGCCGGCTCCGGCCGCACACCGGACAGCCGGGCGGCCGCGGCGTGCGCTGCGGCGGCCGCCACCACGACCGCGCCCAGAATCCCCTCCGGATGTGCGTGCGTCACCTCCGCCGACCGGATCGCCTCCTCCGCCGCCCGCCGCGGCTTGTCGGCGTAGTACGCACCCAGCGGCGGAACCCGCATCGCGGCACCGTTTCCACACGAGCCCTCGCCGCCGAAGGCCGAGCCCGCCGCCTCCCGCCACGGTCTGCCGTCGCGGATCTCGTGCAGGATGACGACCGCACCGGCGCCGTAACCGCGGTAGGGCTCGCACCGATCCGCGAACACCTCCGCCAGCGCGTCCTGGTCGATGCGCCCGCGATCGTGCAGCTCGGCCACCACGGAGCAGGCCATGTGCGTGTCGTCGGTCCACTCCCACACGCCCTCCGGCGGTCGGCCCGCCTTCAGGTCGGCGAGCGACCGGCCGACCATGAAGAACTGCGCGCCCAGCGCGTCACCGACCGAGAGCCCCTGCAAGCTGTCGAGGCTCAGATGCCGACGCGCGTCGTCGTAAAGGACAGTCACCATATCGCCTCGATCCTTCCTCACTCCCGGCCGCGCGTCAGCATCCCGATCTGGGCTACGGCGATGCGGGAGCGGCGGTAGCTCAAATCTCTTTCCAGGCGGCGGCGACCAACGCGGGAAGGATCTCGGCCGCGGGGCCGCGCAGGTTGACCTCGCAGACGCGGTCCAGGGGCGTCGGCTCGGGGTTCACCTGGATCACGGTGGCGCCGGAGCGGGCCGCGAGGCGCGGGATCTCGGCGGCCGGGTAGACGACGCCGGAGGTGCCGACCGTCAGCAGCAGGTCGCAGGCTACGGCGGCGTCGACGGCCGCGGTCAGCGCCGCCTCGGGCAGCGCCTCGCCGAACCAGACCACGCCGGGACGCACCAGCCACCCGCAGTCGGCGCAGCGGGGCGGTGGGATCCTGCGGCCCTCGCCGACGCCGGCCGCCAGCTCGGGGACGGGTGCCGGGTGGGCCGCCTCCGCGACGCACCGGGGCGCGAACAGGCTGCCGTGCAGGTGGACCGGGGCCCGCGAACCGGCTCGCTCGTGCAGGTCGTCGACGTTCTGGGTGATGACCACGGTGCCTGGGACGCGGGCCTCGATCGCCGCGGCCGCCAGGTGTCCGGGGTTGGGCTCGGTGTGGAGGACCCGTGCGCGCCGCCACTCGTACCAGCCCCAGACCAGGTCGGGATCGGCGTGGAACGCCTCCGGGGTGGCCAGCCGCTGCGCGTCGAACTGAGCCCACAGCCCGGTGAGGTCGTCGCGAAACGTGGGCACGCCGCTCTCGGCCGAGATCCCCGCACCGGTGAAGACCACGATCCGACGGGCGTCGCGGAGGAGCCCGGCGGCGGAGGGATTCAGTAGGCTCACGCCGTGAGGATAGGTGTGCTGGGTGCCGCCCGCATCGCCCCGGCGGCGCTCGTCAGGCCCGCGCGTGTGGTCGACGGCGTCGAGGTCGCCGCCGTCGCGGCGCGGGATCGGGGCCGGGCCGAGGCGTTCGCCGCGCGGCACGGCGTGCCCGTCGTGCACGACTCCTACGCCGACCTCGTGGCGGATCCCTCGCTCGACGCGGTCTACGTCCCGCTCCCCAACGGCCTGCACGCACAGTGGACACTCGCCGCGATGGAGGCCGGCAAGCACGTGCTGTGCGAAAAGCCGTTCACCTCCAACGCCGCGCAGGCCCGCGAGGTGGCGACCCTCGCTGATTCGTCCACTGTGGAGGTGATGGAGGCTTTCCACTACCGCTACCATCCGGTCGCGCGGCGCATGCACGAGATCGTCCACAGTGGTGAGCTGGGTCCGGTCCGGCGCGTCGAGACGGCGATGTGCTTTCCACTCCCCCGCTTCTCCGACATCCGGTACGACTTCGCGCTGGCCGGCGGCGCGCTCATGGACGCCGGCTGCTACGCCGTCCACTGCCTGCGCCTGCTCGCCCCGGGCCAGCCGGCGGTCACCGCCGCGAAAGCCGTGACTCTCCGGCGCGACCCGCGCGTCGACCGCGCGATGACCGCGGAGCTCAGCCTTCCCGGCGGGGCGACGGCCCAGGTGCGTACGTCGATGTGGTCGGCGCGGCTGCTGCGCATCACGGCCAAGGTCTTCGGCGAGCGCGGCACGCTGACCGTCGTCAACTTCGCCGCCCCGCACATGTGGTCACGCTTCACGGTGACCGTCGAGGGCCGGCGCCGCCGCGAGCGTTTTCAGGGCGAGGCGACGTACGTGCACCAGTTGCGCGCCTTCGCCGCCGCCGTGCGCGGCGAGCCGACCAACCTCACGCCGCCGGCCGACTCCGTCGCCACCATGGCGCTGATCGACGACATCTACACGGCGGCGGGGCTTCCGCTTCGCGCCTAGCGGGCTCCTTCCGCACCGGCGCGGTCCATCACGCCGTGGCCAGTCCGAAGGTGGCGACCGCGCCGGCGACCAGGCAGGCCACCCCGGCGGCGAGGATCCAGCCCGGCTCGGCGAGCAGGGTCATGGCGAGGCCGGCGAGCACCGTCACACCGGCGAACGCGGCCAGCGGAAACCGGCGCCGCGGCGCGTGCACCGGCGCCACCGGAAGGTCGGCCGCCGCCTCCGCGGGGTCGAGGTGGCCGCGGAGGAAGAGCCGGAAGAGCAGGATCAGCGAGGGCACCAGCACCACCGCCCCCACGGCCACCGCGGTGACGACGGCCTCCAATGTGGAACGGCTCGCGGCGGCCTGCTCGATGGTGAGGCCGGGCAGGAAGCGGGGCCGCTGCGCGAAGGCCCAGCCGGCGACGATGGCCGCGACGGCGAGCGCGGCCGAGGCGCGGGCGGCCTCGAAGCGGGCGCGCCAGACCAGCGCCAGCGTGGCCACCCCCGCCGCGACCGAGATGGCGACCATCAGGGCGCCGCCGCCGCGGGTGAGGCCGTGGTACAGCTCGGGCGCGTCCTGCCGGACGACGACGAGCCCGCCGAGCGCCAGCGCGCCGGCGCAGAGCCCGGAGACAAGTGCCCGGGCGCGAAAGTCGCGTTCGAGCGTGCCTTCGCGGAGGCGGTGCGCGTCGGCGGCCAGGTAGACCGCGGCCAGGTACGCGCCGGTGGCCACGGCGAGGGCCCCGACGAGGATCGACGTGGGGTTGAGCCAGCTGGTCACCAGGTCGCCCGCCGCGTTGCCGACCGGCACCCGCCCGGAGGCGATGCCGCCCACGACGGTGCCGAGCGCGAACGGCGTGAGGATCGACGAGACCGCGAAGAGGTTTTCGATCGGGCGGCGGCCGGGGGCGTCTTCGAGCTGGCCGCGCAGCGCGTACGAGGCGCCGCGCAGGATGATGCCGACCGCGGCGATGAACAGCGGCACCGCGAGCGTGGACGTGATCGAGCCGAACGCGACCGGGTACGCGGTCCAGCACACCACGAGCACGAAGACGAGCCACACGTGGTTGGCCTCCCACACCGGTCCCATCGCGTGGCGGGCGTGGTCGCGGGTGGCGGAGGGGCTGGCCCGGCCGGCGCCGGCGAGCAGCCCCCACAGCCCGGCCCCGAAGTCGGCGCCGGCCAGCACCGTGTACGCGGCCAGGCCGGCGAGGATGAACACCGCGGGCAGCTCAGCCATCCCAGTCAGCCTCCAGCGGCACCTTGCTGAACCGGTGCAACATCCACCCGACGCCGGCAGCGAGTCCGATGTAGACGATGACGAGCGTGGCGTATCCGACGGGGATGCCGGACGCGCCGGTCACCGCTTCGGAGGTGCGCATCACCCCGTACACGATCCAGGGCTGCCGCCCGACCTCGGTGGTGATCCAGCCGGCGATGAGCGCGACCACCGACAAGGGTCCGGCGGCCACGACGGCCCAGTAGAACCAGCGCGGCCTGGGCAGCCGCCGGCGTCTGAGGCGGACGTAGAGGTAGACGGCGCTGATCAGCGCGAGCAGCAGGCCGATCCCCACCATGACCTGGAACGAGTACCGCACCACGTTGACCGGCGGCTGGTCCTCGACCGGCACGGCGTCGAGCCCTTGCACCGTCGCGCCGGGGTCGTGGTACGCGAGCAGGGACAGCAGCCGCGGGATCGCGACGCCGTACACCACCTCGTTGCCGTTGTACCAGCCGAGGACGTGCACCGGCGCGCCGCTCCTGGTTTCGCCGAGCCCCTCCATGGCGGCCAGCTTCACCGGCTGGTGGTGGGACACCTCGCGGGCCGCCCAGTCGCCGATCACCACCTGGAGCGGCGCGGCGACCGCGGCCGCGGAGAGCGCGACGGTCAGCGCGGTGCGGTGGTAGCGGTCGCGGCGCCCGCGCAGCCATCCCCAGGCGTACGGGGTGGCGAGCAGGAAGCCGGTGACGATGTAGCCGGCGAAGTACATGTGGACGAACTCGTGCCAGAAGAACGTGTTGCCGAACAGCGCCTCCCACGGATCCGCGGCGACCGCCCGGCCGTCGCGGAGCGTGAAGCCTTCGGGGTGGTTCATCCAGCCGTTGACCGCGATGACGAACAGCGAGCCGGCGACCCCGGCGAGGGCGATCGGGATGCCGGACAGGAAGTGCAGGCGCGGCCCCAGCCGGTCCCACCCGTACACGTAGATGCCGATGAAGATCGCCTCGGTGAAGAACGAGAACCCTTCGAGGGTGAACCCGAGCCCGAACACGTTGGCGAAGCGGGCCATGAACTCCGGCCACAGCAGCCCGAGCTCGAAGCTGAGGATCGTGCCGGTCACCACACCGACGGCGAACAGCCCCAGCATCACCTTCGACCAGCGCCGCGCGAGCGTGCGGTACAGCCGGTCGCCGGTGCGCAGGTAGCGCCACTCGCAGAAGAGCACCAGCGCGGGGAGCGCGATGCCGAAACAGACCAGCGGGATGTGCACCGCCAGCGACAGCGCCTGCATCTGCCGTGCTTCGAGCAGGTAGTCCTCGATGCTCACACCCCCAAGCGTCCGGCTCCCGGCCACGCTAACGCCGCGGCACGCCACCCGCGCGGTGAACGGACGAACTGCCGATGGACACCTTGGACAGGCGAGTGCGGGGTGAGACCGTGTGTGGCATGAAATTCGACGTGTACCGGTTGGTGCTTCCACTGGTGCCCGAGGCGGTCGCGCTCGTGGCCGGCCTGTTCGTCTTGATCGCATTCCGGCGCCGGCTCGGCGCGGCGGCTGCCCCGGCGTTCGGCGGTGTCGGCCTGCTCGCGCTGGCCACCGCCGGCGAGGTCGTCTGGACCTACTGGGTGCTGTCCCGCGAGTGGGCGCCGGTCAACGTCGCCCCCGAGGACGGCTCGATCCCGATGCCCACCGGCCTCCAACTCGCCCGAGACCTCGACGAGCCGGTGCGCGTCGCGCTGCTGATGATCTACCTGGTCGGGCTGGTGCTGCTCGCCTCGGCCCTCTTCGCGGGCCGCCGTGCCGCGACGATGGCGGGCAGAGCCCGATGACCGATCAGCTACCCCTCCTGCACGCCCTCACCACGGCGGCCGTCTGCGCGGTCGGCCTGGCGGCGGCGGTATTGCTGCGGCGCCGGCTCGGCCGCGCGGCCCTGCTGGCGACGGCGGGCTTCGTCGTGCTGGCGGTGGCCCAGGTCGCCTCCTACCTGTGGATCGACCACCTCGCCGGCACCTTGCCCGGCGCCGCCCCGGAAGAGCTAGAAGACATCGTCAACCGCGCGGCGTGGGTGCGCGCGGTGTCCGGCGCCGTCTCCGCCGCCGCCCTGGCACTGCTGCTCACGGCCCTCCTGACCGGCCGCCAACCCGCCCCCGAAGAGAGCGCCGTCGGAGGTCGCCGCTGATCGACGTCGCCGCCGCACACCAGAAGGTCACTGCTGCACCGGGCGGCCCGGGGCCATCCCGGCGCCGCGGAGACCGCCGCGCTCCTCGCCGCCGCCATCGACAACCCGCGCCTCCACCTTTCGGTGGCCGAGCTTGTGTAGCGCCGCGGCGGCGAGCCCGAGGGCGACGGTGGAGGCGATCGCGCGGACCAGGTTCCAGGTCACCCACGGTCCCTCGTACGCGGCGCGTACCCGGGCCGGGTCGGCGATGGCGTCGGGTGCACCGGCGGCGGCGAGCTCCTCGTTGAGTGGCACGCTGACGCCCATCGTCAGGGCGAGGCCGCCGACGCCGTAAGTGACCGCGGCGAGGACGAGCAGGATCGTGGCCGGGCTGCGCCACCGTCGCAGGCCCAGCAACGCCGCGAGCGCCGTCACCGCGAGCGCGCCGAAGAAGCTGACGGCGAAGCCGGCGTTGCGGACGTTGGCGTTGATCGCCTGCATGGTGGCGATGAACGTGCGGTCGTCGGTCTCGGCGAGCCCGACCATGACCGAGCAGGCGTACGCGTAGAAGAAGCCGGCGATCAGCCCGAGCAGGACGACGGCCACCCAGGTGACGGCAAGTTGTTTCCGCATATCCGAACCGTACGGTACGGTTCGGCTATGACGGCATCCGGTGAACCCCCGAGAACGCCCCCGAGATCCACGCGCGGGGACGGGCTCGACTCGGAGCCGGCCGCCCGGGGCGGCCAGCGAGCGCGACCAGCAGAGTCCCGCGGCGAGGCCCGGCGGCAGGCCATCCTGGACGCGGCCGCGCGGATCCTCGAACGGGACGGCATCGCGGCGCTGTCCACCCGGCGGATCGCCGAGCAGGCGCACGCGTCGAAGGAGACAATCTACGCCCACTTCGGCGGCCGGCGCGGCCTGCTGGCGGCGCTCGTGCTGCGCCAGTCGACCGACACCAACGAGCTGCTGCGCGCGGCCCTGGACACGCCACCGGCGCGGCCGGTGCGCCCGGCCCTGGAAGCGGCGGTCCGCGCCCTGCTGGCCCTGCTGACCGGCGAGCGCTCACTGGCCCTCAACCGCGCCGCGATCGCCGGCGTGCCGGGCGATCCCGAGCTGGCCCAGGTGCTGCACGCCAACGGCCGGGCGACCACCGGGCCGCTGTTCGAGGCGGTCCTCGCCGAGGCCACGAGACGCGGCGAGATCGCCTGCCCCGACCCGGCCGAGGCGTTCGGCGTGCTCTTCGGCCTGGCCGTCCGCGACACGCAGATCGCCGCCTTGCTTGGCGCCAGCACCCCGCGAGTCGTCGACGGGCGCGCCGCCGACGCCGTCGACCTCTTCTACCGCCTGTACGGCACGGGTCAGACGGCGGCGAGCAGCGCGTCGAGCGGGCGGGGCAAGGCATCCCGGTCGACCGCGGCCTCGACGAGGAGGCGGGCGTAGCGCGACTTGCGCCGCGCGCCGCTGCCGAAGAAGCGCCGCATCTGCGCGTCGAGCTCCCGGCCGCGCCAGGCGGGCTGGCTCTGCAACGAGCGGAACGAACCCAGGTCGCCCTGCGACTCGAACAGCTCCTCGACGTCCGCGGTGCCCACGGCCCGGATCAGCTCGTCTTCGAGGTCCTGGACGCAGACGTGGAAACCGAGGTGCTCGACGTCGCGAAGCCCGCGCCGGAAGATCTCCTCCTCGTGCAGGTCGCACAGGCCCGCGAGCCGCATCCCGGCACGCAAGCCGGTCAGGAATCGGCCGATCGCGTGCGCCCCGCCGATCGGCACGACGACGATCCGCTCCGCCTCCAGATCCCGGCCACGGCGCGCCGCCGCCGTCTCCACCGCGATCTGGTCGCTGATGCCCTCGACGAGTACGGCGGTGGTGGCGTCGCCGAGCTTCGCCACGGCGCGGGCCGTCGCCTCGATCGGGGCGGTCGGACCACTCACGTAGCCTTCGAGCGCCCGGCGGGCGAGCTCACGGCGGTCGGCGACGTCCATGCCGCATGATGGTCGACCCGCGCGGCGGCCGACAAGCCATTAACGCGGTGTCAGAGCCATCCCTGGTCGCGCGCGAAGATGATGGCCTCGGTGCGGTTGCCGACGTCGAGCCGCCCGTAGAGGGCGCGCAGCATCCGAAACATCATCCGCTCGGAGTAGCCCGCCCGGCTCGCGACCTGGGCCATCGTCTCGCCGCGGGCGAGCTCCCGCAGCCACTCGATCTCACGCTCCAAGGGCACCTCGCGGCGCTGTCGCCGGCCCGGGTCGAGACACGCCCGCAGTACGGCGATCGGCAGTACGGTGCGGCCGTCCGCCACCGCCGCGCACACCTCACGGATCTCGTCCGCCGCCGCGTGCCGTGGCACGGCACCGACCGCACCGGCGTTGAGGGCGCGAAGGTACGCCGGGACGGTTGGGTCGTCCAGCACCGCGATGACGGCCACCCGCGACCGGGACTGGCACGTCTCTTCCAGCAACGTCCAGTCCGCGGCGTGGCGCAGGGTCAGCAGGACGAGGTCACCGGCACCCGCGCGCACCCAGGCCGCGAGGTCGTCGGGGGCGTCGTGGGCGAAGCCGGCGCGCTCCAGGACGTCGCTGAGCCCACCGCGAAACATCGGTAGCGGATCGACGATGGCGATCCGGACCGACATGACCTTCATGCCCCCAAGGGAGTCGACGCCGAACGCTGCACATGCTCGCTGCCGTCTGATCGGGTGGCAACACAACGCACCGTCACGTGCGGACTTCGGTCATGAATCCGACCATCATGGCAGCTCCCTGCCACGACATGCGTCATAGACCGGCGCGATGGACGCCACGTAGCGTCACTGTCACACGATGTCGTCGGTCGGCTCGGTTTCCCTCGCCGGGAGGGCTGCGATGGTCAACGACGGTGGCGACGTTTGGCGTCCCCGGATCCGGCGCAAGGCCCGCAAGCCGCGTCGCGGTTCCTCGCTGGGCCCTCTAATCGTTCTTGTGATCGTCGTCCTGGTGCTGATCATGCTGTCGAAGGAATCAGGCGGCTAGGCCTTCGTTCGCCCGGCGGACGCCGGCCAGGATCTCGGGGTCGCCGAGCAGCCGCAGCATCAGCCGGATGCGGCTGATGCTGCCCCGTGCCCGCCCGCCCGAGATCTCCCGGGCCAGTCGGACCGCCTCGACCGCGGCGCCGGCGTGGCCGGGGTTGTCGGTGAGTGCCAGGCCGCACAGGGCCAGACCGTGTTGCTCGTGGACGGCGTAGTCCCGGCCGTCGTGCCGGAGCCGCGAGCTGGCGCTGACGTAGGCCCGCGAGAACGCGACGTAGGCCCGGTCCGGGTCTCCCTGCCGCAGCGCGACGATGCCCTGGAGGCTCAGCGCGCCGACCGCCCTCGGCGGGCCGGCGTACAGGCGACTCGCGGCGTTGACCGCAGCGGCGGCGTCGTCCGTCCGCTCCAGCACCGCGTACGCCAACGCGAGGTTGAGGTACGCGCTCCGGGTCAGCTTCGGGTTCCGGGTCTGTATGCCGATCTCGGCCGCCGCGACCGCCGGCGCGACCGCCCGGTCGGGATCGCAGTCGTCGACGAACGCCGCAGCCTCCTGGTCCAGGCACTGCCCTTCACGGAGGACCTCGCCGGCGGCGTTCGCCAGCGACCGTCCTTCCCGCGCGGCGGCCAGCGCTTCGGTCCACTCGCCGAGCTGGGCGTGCGTGAGGGCCCGGTCGAGGCAGAGCAACGACCGCAACGGTCCGCTCTCCCTGGCCGGCAGTCGATCGATCGCGCGCTGAGCCTCGGTGTACTGCCGCAGCGCCGCCGGGAACTCGCCGATCTTGGCCAGGCACAGGCCGAGGCTCAGCCGGGCGCCCACCTCCTCGACCCCCATCCGGCGCAGCCGGCACTGCCGTACGGTCCGCCGATACAGGTGCAGCGCGCGGGATATCCGGCCTTCGTCGTACCAGGCGCTCGCGAGCTGAAGGCGCAGCACGATCCGATCGCCGCTCAGCCGGCCCTTCAGCCGCATGGCGGTGGTCAGCTCCTCGACCACCAGCGCGTAGTCCTCCTGCTGCTGGCGGGCCGCGACGAGGTACGACAGGTTGTGCGCCTGGTCGTCCGGGTCGGTCAGCAGATGCTTGAGCTCCGTGCGCCACCGGATCAGCACGTCGCTGTTGCCGGACGGGATGAGGTGCTCGTCGTCGAGCTCGGTCATGAGGTCGAGCGCGCGGTCGTAGTCGCCGGCGCGGATCCGCAGGTGCACTTCGGCGAGCCGCGGCCGCAGGTCCTCCACGCCGGTGACCCGGCCGATCGAGGTGTGTGCGAAGTAGTCGGCGGCGCGTAGCCGCAGCGCCGGCACGCGCTCGCCCGGCGGCATCGTCGACAGGACCAGGCGCTGGTCCGGCTCCGGCGGCAGGAAGTACTGGCCGTCGTCGTGCCGCACGACACCGCGCCGGTGCAGGTCGCCCAGGACCGCGCGGCTGTCCGGAACCGGCCCATAGGGACGCAGCAGATAGGCGACGGCCGCCGGCTCGACGGCACGTTCGTAGACGGCCAGCGCCTCCACGACCCCGCGCTCCACCTCGCTCAGTCCTTTGTAGATCCGCTCGAACAGCACCTCACCGGGAGGCTGCTGGTCCTCGCGGAGCCGCCGATCCAGCTCGGACACGAGGTCGCGCACGGACCCGGACGGCGCCTTACGGCAGACCGCGGCGAAGAGCTCCAGCACGCGCGGTACGCCGCCGGTCAGGTCGTGCACGGCGCGCAGCAGGTCGTCGGGCGCGTCCGCGATGCCCAGCGACCGCAACAGGTCCATCGCGAACGGCGCGGGAAGCCCGTCGCCGAGCGGGACCTCGGCCGCCCGGTTGCCCAGGGCGCGCAGCAACGCCTCCGGACGCTGCCTGGCCACGACGACGAACTGGAACCCGGGCCGCTCGGCGTGCAGCAGGCCGAGCAGCGTCTCCCGCAACTCCCGGTCGCGCAGGTCACCGTCGCGGTCGAGCTGTTCGTCGGCGTCGTCGAGGATCACGACGACCCGCTGGCCGGACAGAGCCGACATCACGTGGTCGAGCTTGCCCACCCACGGCACCGGATCTTTCAGCCGCAACCGCAGGCGCGCCTGTGCCTCCGGGTCCTCGACGAGCGCCGCCAGCTTGTCGAGCAGCACGCCGGCTCCGATGTCCTGGTATCCCGCGCCGGACAGGTAGAAGAAGCCGTCGACGGCGTGGGGCGACTTGTCGCGGGCGAGCTGCTGCCGCAACCGGTAGATCAACGCCGTCTTGCCCGAGCCCGGCCCGCCGACGACCGCCACCAGGCCCTTCGTAGTATCCGCGACCGCGTCCTCGAGGCGTTTCAGCTCGACGTCGCGATCCCGGAAGCCGGTCGCGATCACGACCGGTACCTCGTCCACGTACCGCAGCGCGGCACCGACCGCCGGGCGCGACGGCATGTCGGTCGGGCTCGCCGCGGCGCCAACCACGGGCGGCGCCTTCGGCTCGACGGCGGGCGGCGTCACGCGCGGCTCCCGCTCGCCGGGCGGCACGTCCGGGACGTCGCGCAGCCGGAGGAACTCCCGGACGGCGTGCCCGGCGACCTGGAAGAACCACCGCTTGTCCGCCGGATCCACGCTGTCGTACGTGAGGTACGCCAGCGCCGCGGCGGCGAGTGAGAGCAGGCGCTGATGCCGCCACTCCAGCCGCACACCGTCCGAAATGGACCCGCAGCCCCGGTGGATCTCCCGCAGCGCGTCGGCGACCCAGATGTTCAGCGCCGCCGGCCGGTCCGCCCGTGGGTCGAGCACGAACCGGCGGAGGCTCTCGCGTGTCGCGGGGTCGCCCGGCGCGCGTTCGAGCTCCTTCGCCGCGACCGACATCGTCAGCGTCGCGATGTCTCTGGTCAGCGGCGCGTCCAGGGAGAAGGCGGAGAGGTCGATCAGCTTCATCGCCGTGAAGAGCGGCGGTTCGGGTGGGTCGACCGGCACCAGCGCGTTGTCGAGGTGCAGGTCGCCGTGTGCGCGGCCGGCCAGGTACTCCATGCGGAAGTCGTGCAGCTGGGAATCCGGCTCGGCCATCCGGATCGGGTTGGGGATCAGTCCGGTGCCCATGTCGATCCAGCGAGCCACACCCACGTCGAGGCCGGGCCACAGCGCCTCGGCGACGGCCCGGATCTTCACGAGCGAATCGCGCAGCTCGATCCGGAGGTACTCGTCCGCGACCGTTGCCAGGATGAACGGCGCGTTGGCGTTGGGCCAGAGCGGCACGTTCCACTCGTCGATCAGGATGCGCGTGAGGTGCCCGCACGCCTCCGCCCGAAACTCCTCCGAGACCTTCGCCAGAGTCGTCGCGCCGTCCAGGCTCCCGGCGGGATCCTGGAACATGATGTGGCGGCCGTCGTCCACCGGCTGACGCGTGCCGTACTGCTGGACGAGTCGACGGCGGGCGAAGTCTCGGGCCGCCGGGTCCGTCAGCGCCCGCCGGTGCCGCCCCGTCTCCCCGCTGTACGGCCCGGCCGGCAACACCTTGGCGATGAGCTTTTGGCCGTGCGGGTTCGGCTCGCTGCCGGCGAGCATCAGCCAGATCGCGATCAGGCGGGAGCCGGAGTAGCCCCGCGCCTCCCAGCGGAAGCTCGGCAGGCGCACCCAGCCGTCCTGGCCGGCCGCCCACCGCCGCAACGCGTTCGCGACGGCGTCGTCGTCGACGAAGGCCCGGACCTCCGCGAACTCGGCGTCACGCTGTGCCGGATCCATCGGCCGCGGCTCACGGTGCGGCGGGCGTGAAGCGGGCCTCCAGCTGCTCCTTCCGGTACTGGAAGTCCGCCTCGTCACGGTCGTGGTAGCGAAGGAAGAACCACCTCGGCGTGCGCGGCTGCTGGCGGCGCATCTGGAAAAGCAGATCCTGCACCCGCCGGGCGAACTCGGTCCACTCCGGACCCGGCGCGAGCGGCTTCTTGGCGTGCTCGGTCACGAGCGCGTGCACGCGGGTCCGCTCCCGGGTGTTCGTGATCTGCGACCGGTAGCTGTCGAGGCACACGAGGAGGAGGCCGAGCGACGGGACGAACCAGTTGCTCATCAGCTCGGTGATGCTCAGCTGGGCGACGATGCCGACGGTGATCCCGGCGACGCTCCAGAGCACCGCGAGCGCCAGCAGCAGCCGCGCATAGCGCCGCCGGACCCGCGACGCCCACGCCAGGTCCTGCTCAAGGCAGAACAACGTGTCGTAAGGCGGTGGGACGTCGGCCACGATGTAGTACGTCCGGTAGCGGTTTTCGTCGCCGCGGTACTGCCGGCTGAGCTCGCTCACCTCGTCTTCGGTCACCGGGTCGCCCACCGCCACCTGGTTCCACGGGAGGTCGAACAGCTCCTCGGCCAGCATCTCCTGGAGGGTCGCGCTGGTGCGCTGGTGTCGCGCGGCCCACGGCGCGACGGCCGTCGCGTAGACCACGACCCAGACCGCGCCGAAGACGGCGACCGTCGGCGCCGCCTCGGGCACGATCCGCGCGACGACGCCGAGGCTCGCGGCCAGCGCCGACACGGCGAGGCTGGCGGTGTGGGCCCGTTGCGCCCGCTGGTGGGAGGCGGCGATGGCCCGATGCAGGACGATGGCGCGCCGCCGCTGCTGCCGCTCGACGAGCCGCTGGGTGTTCGCCATGCGAAAAGTGTCCACGAGGACACCGACGGTATTGAATGCCTACAAGGCTGAAGGAATACGGCCGATCATCCGGTACGCGATTCGCGGATCATCCCCGACCGGAGTGGCAACGCCACCGTGACCAGCAGGGCCGCCGCGAGGGCGCCGAGCAACGTGTACCCGCCGGCGGCGAACGCGGCGGTCGAGCTGAGGGCGGCCACGGCGGCCAGTCCCCACACGGCCGCGTCGACGGCGCCTTCCACGCCGGACCGGTCCGCCGCCGCGAAGCCGTCGGCGAGGCTGCCGCTGCCGCCGACGAAGCAGAGGTTCCACCCGTACCCGAGCTGGAAGAGCGCCGCGACGCGCAGGCCCTCGTCGCCGGGCGCGATCGTGAGCTGCACGGTCGCGACAAGCATGGTGAGGAGCCCGGCGAGCATGATCGGGCGGGCGCCGAACCGGTCGAGCAGCCAACCGGTCAGCGGTGACAGCGCGAACATGCCCAGCGCGTGCGCGGACAGCGCGGTGCCGACCGAGCCGAGCGGGGCGTGGTGCTGGTGCATGCCGAGCGGTGCCGCGGTCATGAGGCCGCCCATCACGACCTGGGCGGTGGCCATCACGGCCAGGGCCGAGCGGGCGGTCGGGGTACGGGTCAGCACGCGCAGCGGCACGCGGGTCCTCGTCTCCTCGGGCCGTGCGCGCGGCAGCGCGAGCGTCGCCGCGGCGGCGAGGGTGGCGGCCAGCGCCGCGAAGAGGAACGCGTCCGCGAGAGCCAACCAGCCGAGCAGCAGCGGCCCGCCCACCGCGCCGAGCGCGCCCGCCCACACGACGACGCCGATCGCGAAGCCGTGCCGGCCCGCCGGCTGGTGCTCGGCGGCGGCGTAGCGGGACAGCAGCGCGGCCGCGTTGCCGAGCCCGATCAGGAGCATGGCGGCGCACAACGCGACGACGTGGCCGCCGCTCACCGCGGGGACGGCGAGCAACCCACCCGCGGCGGCGGCCGCGTAGCCCCAGGTGAGGCTCGTCCGCCAGGCCCAGCGCCGGCGCGCCCGGGTCAGCAGCATCGCGCCGAAGCCGGTGCCGAGGATGGCCGCCGTGTTGGGCAGGGCGGCCAGGGCACCGCCGACCTGGTCCGCCGCGACGATCGTGCTCACCGGGCTGGCCGTCGCCAGCGCGGCGTTCATCAGCGCGGCGGCGACGAAGAGGATTACGGTCATGGATTTACGGTAGGAAGGACCATGGTTCGCCTACAGAGGCTGTGGACACCCATGCGGCCCCGCCGCCTCTTGATTGGAAGGCGGATTCGCGGGACGCTTTCCACATGAAGGAGCTGGACCAGACCGACTGGCGCATCCTCGCCGAGCTACAGCGCGACGGCCGCCTGTCCTACAACCAGCTCGGCCGCCTGGTAAACATGTCGTCGCCCGCGGTGGCCGAGCGCGTCCGCCGGCTCGAAGAGTCCGGCGTGATCGCCGGCTACCAGGCCCGCGTCGACCCGGCCAAGGCCGGGCTGCCGCTGACCGCGTTCGTCCAGCTCCGCTGCGAGCACGGGCGCTGCCTGCTCAAGACCACCACCGCCGGCGACTTTCCCGAGGTCGTCGAGATCCACAAGCTGAGCGGCGGCTTCTGCTCGATGCTCAAGGTGCGCGTCGCGTCCATGTCCCACCTCGAAGGGCTGCTGGAGCGGCTCGGCGAGCACCGCGAGATGCACTCGCACGTCGTGCTCTCCACCCAGTACGAAAACCGCCCCGTGCAACGCCCCGCCGAGGAGCGGCCAACCACCCAATCGGCCGGCTGGAGCCACTAGACGTCCGGCAGGATGCCTCTATGGATGATCCGACAGAGGCGCTGGCCGACCGGCTGTTTCGCGACGCGCTCGGCGCGCTCGAGCTCTACACCGTCTACCTCGGCGACCGGCTGGGGCTCTACCGGGCCCTGCACGAGGGCGGTCCGGCCACCTCGACCGAGCTCGCCGACCGCACCGGCACCGCCGAGCGGTACATCCGGGAGTGGCTGGAGCACCACGCCGCCAGCGGCCTGCTGGAGGTCGACGACGTCGCCGCCGGCCCGCTCGACCGCCGCTACCACCTGCCGGCCGCGCACGTCCCGGTGCTGGCCGACCGCGACGACGTGCGGTTCGCCGCGCACCGGGCCATCGACATCGTCCGCGGCGGTCGCCCGCTGCCCGACCTTGTCGAGGCGTTCCGGACCGGCGGCGCTCCCCCGCGCCTGCCCTGGGAGCCCGAAGGGCGGGCCGCCGACAACCGCCCGACCTACCTCGCCCACCTCGGCGCCGAGTGGCTGCCCGCCATCGCGGACGTCGACCGCCGGCTCCGCGCCCAACCGCCGGCGCGCGTGGCCGACCTGGCGTGCGGCATGGGATGGTCGAGCATCGCCATCGCCCGTGCCTACCCACTGGTCACAGTGGACGGTTTCGACCTCGACGCGGCCGCGATCGCCGACGCCGGGCGCAACGCCGCCGCCGAAGGGCTGGCCGACCGGGTGTCGTTCTCCGTCGCGGACGCCGCCGCCCCCGCGCTGTCCGGCCGCTACGACCTCGTCACGATCCTGGAGGGCTTCCACGACATGGCCCGCCCCGTCGACGTCCTGCGGGCGGTGCGCTCCATGCTCGCCGACGGCGGCTCGGTCGTGATGATCGACGAGAAGGTCGCGGACGAGTTCACCGCGCCCGCGCCCGACCTGGAGCGCTACCACTACGGCTGGAGCGTGGTCACCTGCCTGCCCGGCGCCATGGGCGACCCGGAGACCGCGGCCACCGGCGCCGTGATGCGCACCGCCACCCTGCGCCGCTACGCCGGGGAGGCCGGCTTCCACTCCGTCGAGGTGCTCCCCATCGAGACGGCGACATGGCGTTTTTACCGGCTGTTCCCCTAGCCAGGACACCTCGTCTGGCTAGACTCCGGCCGGGAAGAAGGGGGAACGCCGTGTCGATCCGTGCCCGCGCCGTCCGTCTGGCCACCGCCGCCGTCCTCGTCGTCGCCGCGCTGCCGATCGCCACGGCGGAGGCGTCCGCGCACGGGCGGGGTGACTCGGTGCGGTTCGCGACGTTCAACGCCTCGCTCAACAGGGGCGCCGCGGGCGCGCTGCGGGCCGACCTGTCCACCCCCGGTAACGCGCAGGCCGGCGCGGTCGCCGAGGTCATACAGCGGATCCGGCCGGACGTGCTGCTGATCAACGAGTTCGACTACGACCCGGAGGCCGCGCGGCTGTTCCAGGACAACTACCTGTCCGTCGGCCGCAACGGCTCGACCCCGATCCGCTACCCGTACCGGTTCATCGCGCCGAGCAACACCGGCGTCGCGTCCGGGTTCGACCTCAACAACGACGGGCGTGCGGTCACCGACCCGGCCGTGGCGGGCTACGGCGACGACGCGCTCGGCTTCGGCGCGTTCCCCGGCCAGTTCGGGATGGTCGTCTACTCGCGATACCCGATCGAGTCGCGCGACGTGCGGACGTTCCAGACGTTCCGGTGGAAGGACATGCCGGGCGCGCTGCTGCCGGACGACCCGGCCACCGCCGGACCCGCCGACTGGTACTCCCCTGCGGAGCAAGCCGTCTTCCGGCTCTCCTCGAAGAGCCACTGGGACCTGCCGGTGCGGGTCGGCAAGCGCACCGTGCACTTCCTGGTCAGCCACCCCACGCCGCCGGTCTTCGACGGTGCCGAAGACCGCAACGGCCGCCGCAACTTCGACGAGATCCGCTTCTGGGCCGACTACGTGCGGCCCGGCCACGGCCGCTACATCTACGACGACAAGGGCCGCCGCGGCGGGCTGCGGCCGGGGTCGCGGTTCGTCATCGCCGGCGACCTGAACTCCGACCCGCGTGACGGCGACAGCATGCCGGGCGCGGCCCAGCAGCTGCTCGACAACCCGCGGGTCAACGCCTCGTTCGTCCCGACGAGCGGCGGGGCGGCCGAGGCCAGCGCGCTACAGGGCGGCGCCAACACCACGCACCGGAGCGACCCGGCGCAGGACACCGCCGACTTCGCCGACGTGCCCGGGCCGGGCAACCTGCGCGCCGACTACGTGCTGCCGTCGCGCGGGCTGCGGATCCGCGGCGGCGGAGTCTTCTGGCCGGTCGCCAGCGACCCGCTGTCCCGCCTGACCGGCACGTTCCCCTTCCCGACGTCGGACCACCGCCTGGTCTGGCTCGACGTCACCCGGTGAGCCCGGCCTCTGGATCCCTGACCAGAAGAGGATTCGAGCTACCGCGACGTCCGTCGTGGTCCAGACCGCTGCTCCCGCGGCCTCACCCGTCCGCCGCCGGTCGCGCTCACCCCGCGCGCAACCGGCGGGGAGAAAGGGGGTCCGCGAAGACCCCCTTCCGGGCTTGTCTCGCGGACCCGGCAGTGGACGGCCGGGGATTTCGGCGAGCGCTGCGAGCCGCCGGCCGGGAACGGTGCCCGCGGGAAAGCACCCCAAGAAAACGCTCCGCTGCGCTCCACGTTTCCCCGGGGACCCCGCGCAAACGGTCCGCAGCTGACGCGGACGTGGGCAAATATGCCTCGAAGCCACGCCACGACGGGCGGCGACCCTGACCCTGAAAGGTCTGCTAGCGCAGGGCGTCTTCGAGGCTTTCGGTGAGGGCCTGGAGATCCTGGGCGGTCACCCGGTGGAGCCGGCGGCTGGTGCGGGCGCGGAAGGCCGTCAGGATCTCGTCGACCCGGGTCAGGGCCGCGGTGTCGACGGCCTCGGCGGCGAAGTGGTCCTCCAGTCGTCCGACCGTCGCGGTCAGCTCGTCCAGCGCGTCCGCGAAGGCGACGTCGCCTTCGACGAGTCGGGGTTCGAGCTTGTCCCGGACCGTCTCCTTGAGCGTCTTGAGGCGCTTGCGGGTCTCGAGTAGTCCCTTGTGGAGCGTCGCGCCCTTCGCGCGGACCTGCCGGCCCAGCGCCTCGCCGAGGGTGGCGCCCGGATCGACGGTGATGAACCGGTCGAGGACCTCTTGGGAGGCGATCACGTCGGGCCCGGTGGGCACCTGCACGGCCGCGTCACCCACCCCCTTGGCGGGGTCCATCCGCACGGTGAACTCGACCAGGTCGTGCATCTCCCCGTCGGCGATCGCGCTGACCCGGTAGACCCGCTCCTGGAGGGCCATGCCCCGCTTGACGGTCATGGTGGTGTAGACGTACTGGACACCGGGCGCGGCGTTGGCCTGGAGCTTCGGCAGCCACGCCTCCAGCGACTTCTCGTAGCGCTGGTTGACGAGGAACGGGGCGTGCACCACCCCGTACGGTGCGTCGAAGCCCAGACCGGGTGAGCCGGCCCCGTGTGCCCGCTCGGTCTTCGCGGCGGCGAACTCGGGCCCCATGTCGGTGGCGCCGTGGATCGAGTCCTCGCCCTGGCTGACGGCCCGCGAGGCGGTGACGGACTCCGAGACCGCCATCTCCTCGACGATGGCTTTGCTGCCCGGATCCCGCCACACCCGGTAGCCGGACGGGAAGACGAGCACCTCGCCCTCCTTCAGCTCGGGGAACTGCCAGCCCGGTCCGTCGACGGCGTCTTCGATCGGCTTGATCTCGTCGGCCTTCACCGCGCGGTGCGTCCACGCCTTCCCGGTCGTACCGACCGGACTGCCCTCGAGCGGAGCGCTGGACACCCTGTTCGCGAGCTCGGGGCGGATCCCGGGGTACACGCGGCTCGCGGCCTGCGCCGCGGACTCGGCGGACAGGCGGACGCCGGCTTCCTCGGCGGCGCGGAGCATCTCGTCGGGGGTGTACCCGGGCGGCATGGCCTCGCTGATCGCCCGCTCTCTGGCCGCCGCCGGCAGTCCGGCGTCGCCGAGCTGCTGGTCGAGCGCCTTGAGGGCGTCGGCCAGTTCGTCCGACGTGGTCGCCGCGCGGGCCGCGGCGCGGCTCGCGACGGCGGCGCGGAAGGTGCGGGCCGTCCCCGCCGCACCCACCCCGGTCGCCACGATCTGCACCGCCAGCCACAGGGCGGAGGGCTCCACACTGGACACCGCCTTCGCGATGTCGAGGTCGGATCCGGCCGCGGCCTTGTCCAGCTGGTACTCCGACCACGCCTCGCTGAGCAGGTAGATGTCGATGCCGATCGCCAGCGCGTCGGCGGTCAGGATCGCCGCGGCGACCACCAGGCTCTGGCCTCCCGTGGGGATGGCGGCGAGCAGCGACAGCCCGATCCCGACCACGGTGAGCGCCGTCTTCCACCACGGGTCGTCGTCCGCGGCGGCGATCGCCTCGTCGAACAGCCTGGCGCGCATCGAGCCGGGCGGGATGGACTGGAGCTGGCGAAGGAGCCCGACGATGGCGTCCTGTTTCCAGATCGAGGTGTCGCCCGCGAGCAGCGCCTCCTTCACGTCCAGGATGTTGCCGAGGGTTTCCCGGATCCGGACGCCGTACTCCCAGTCGGTCGGATCCTCGGCCAGGTCGCGCAGGTCGTCCCACTCGTTGCGGGAGACGTACGCGGACAGGACCGGAAACTGCTGGGTCTGCGCCAGCTCGGCGTTCAGGAGGTCGGCCCGCGCCTGCGCCTGTTGCGCTTGCAGCGCGCTGATCCGCGCACCGAGGTTTTCGGCGAGCATGGGGTCGGACTCGGCGGTGTTCAACCGGGACTCCAGCGCGCCGATCTCCCCCGCCACCTGGAGAAGGCGGTCACGCTTGGCGACCAGGTCCGCCGCGGCCCGCCCGAGCCGCTGCTCCTCTTGGAGGTGGTCCTGCCGGGTGTCCCGCAGCGTGTAGTGGCGGTTGGACACCCAGCCGTACCGCTGGCTCTCCTGCTCGGTCTGGGCGAGGCTCGTGGCCAGCGCCTGGAGCATCAGCGCCTTGCCGACCTGCTCCGCCTGCCTGACGATCGTCTCGTTTTCCGCCTTGAGGATCTGCCACTGCTGGGACACCAGCCGGGCCAACGCGGGCGACGGAAACACCGGCGGGATCTGCGGCTGCCCGCCCATCGGGTACGCGCCCGCGGACGCACCCTGGCCCATCCAGTACAGGGCCTTGCCGAAGGTGGTGGACATCAGGTCGACGTCGTCGACGACGCGCTCGGTGTAGGCGGTGCCGCGCGTGGTCACCAGCGTCTCCAGGACGTACCGCACGTGCTGGGCGTCCTCGGTGAGCTCCATCCCGGCGGTGGCGTACGGGCGCGGCCCGGGGGTCGGGGTGTCCCGGGGCAGGTCGCGCGCCATCGCCTGCGTTTCCAGCAGGTCCCGGTTGGCTCGTACGGTGTCGCGGTTGGCCAGGTCGGGCCGTGACAGTGCGGCGTCGGCGGCGGCGAGCTCGGCTCGCAGCTCCTCGTCCGGCAGGCTCTCCGCCGCCGTGGCGGTCATCGACGAGTTGAGCGCCATCGGCTCGTAGCGCTCGATCCACTCGTACCCGGCCGCGGTCTGCGCGCGGACGTGCCGCAGCTCGTGCGCGAGCACCCGGTTGCGAAGCGGCGGCGCGGCACCGGCGACGACCGACGACAGCACGACATGCGGACCGAAGGCGAAGGCCAGGGCACCCACCGCGGCCGCCGCCTGGTCGGCCACCCCACCGGTGTGCACGATCGGCGGCGCCGCCTGCCGGCTCGCCTCCGGCGGCGGGGGCGTGGCCCGCTCGGCCTGACGGTCGGTGCCCACCGGAAGAGGGCCGGGGCGATCGACGAGCCGGGCCACGGCGCTGTTGCTGACCCAGGACACCGGCGGGGCGGCGGGCCCGGGCGCCGGCGTCTCGTCGACGGGCCGGTCGCGGGCGTGCTCCGCGCGTCCGCCCCTCATCACCTCACGGTACCGGCGCCCTTCGGGAAGCGGTGGTACCTGCGGGCAGCCATAGGGGCACGGTCCGGCGGACGGATCTTCGGGGTTCAATCCGGGCGAACCCGGATATACAGCAAGCACCTGCTTCCTCGATCATCGACGGTACGGGCGTCTATGTCAGGGGAGGCACGGGAGATGCGCGTGACGGGGATCGGTGGGCGGGTTGTCGCGGCGGCGATGGGCCTGGCCCTGCTAGGGGTGAGTGCGGCGTGCGGCGACGACGCGGGCGACGCCCCGGCCGCTCCGGCTGACACGACACACAGCACGCACGGCTCGGGTTCGCCACCTGCACCGCCGGCGCCGGCGCGGGACGGCGAGCGCTTCGTGACGCTGAAGATGCCGCGGCCGTACACGCCAGCCGCGCCGAACGGCGGCACCGACGAGTACCGCTGCTTCATCGTCGATCCTGGACTGTCCACGAAGAGCTACCTGACGGGCAGCCAGTTCCTGCCGCAAAACTCGGCCATCGTGCACCACGCCATCTTCTTCCGGATCACGCCGGAGCACGTGCGAGAGGCCAACGAGCTCGACAAACGCACGCCCGGCGAGGGCTGGCAGTGCTTCGGCGACTCCGGCGTCGACGACGACGCGTGGGTGGCCCACTGGGCGCCCGGCGCCAACGAGGTGCTGCTGGACGAGGGCCTGGGCTACGAGATGCCGCCGGGCAGCCAGATGGTCATGCAGGTGCATTACAACCTGCTCGCGATCGACGAGAAGACCGGCGACACCGACCAGTCGAGCATCAGGTTGCGCGTCGCCGACGGCAGCAGCCCGATGACGCCGCTGGCCACGCTCCAGGTGCCGGCGCCGATCGAGCTGCCGTGCACCGCGCAGGAGAGCGGCCCGCTGTGCGACCGCGACGAGGCGATCAAAGACGTGACCCGCCGCTTCGGCGAAGACGTCGGCTCCACCGCCGCGCAGCTCGTCGAGTGGTGCAGCAAGGGCAAGCCGGTGCCCGGGCCGACCCAGCACTGCGACATCCCGATGGAGGCCGGTGCCACCATCCACGCCACCGCCGGGCATATGCACCTGCTCGGCCGGTCCATCAAGATGGAGCTCAACCCGGGTACCGCCGGCGCGAAGACCCTGCTCGACGTGCCCCAGTACAACTTCGACGACCAGGCGATCCGGCCCCTGGCCAGCCCGGTCGAGGTGAAGAAGGGCGACGTCGTGCGGGTCACCTGCACCCACGACGCCGGCCTGCGCAAGATGCTGCCCCAGCTCAAGCAGCTGCCGCCCCGGTACGTCGTGTGGGGCGACGGCACCAGCGACGAAATGTGTTTGGGCCTGTTGATCGGCACGCGATCATAGGCGGCATGGATCTTTTGCCCGTAGCGCCGCTGGCCGAACTGCGCCAGCGGCGCAGCGAGAAGTGGCTGCGATACCCGCCGGACGTGGTGCCGCTGTTCGTCGCCGAGATGGACTTCGCGCTGGCGCCACCGGTCACGGCCGTCCTGCACGAGGCGATCGACTGCGGCGACACCGGCTATCCGGTGGCCGAGCCGGTGCTCGGCGAGGCGCTGGCCGGGTTCGCCGCCGACCGGTGGGGCTGGCGGGTCGACCCGGCGTCGGTGACCGCGGTGGCCGACGTCGGAGTCGGTGTCGTGGAGGTGCTGCGGGCGCTGCGCCGTCCCGGCGACGACGTCGTGTTCTGCCCACCGGTGTACCCGCCGTTCTACGACTGGGTGCCCGAGGCCGGCGGCCGCATCGTGGAGGTGCCGCTGGCCCGCGAGGCCGCCGGTTGGCGGCTCGACCTTCCCGCCCTGGAGCGCGCGTTCGCGGCCGGCCCGGCGGCGTTCGTGCTGTGCAACCCGCACAACCCGGTCGGCCGCGCGCACGCCCCCGACGAGCTGGCCGAGGTGGTGCGGCTCGCCACCGCGTACGGCGTCACGGTGGTCAGCGACGAGATCCACGCGCCGCTCGCGCTGCCCGGCGCGGCGTTCACCCCGCTGCTCACCCTGCCGGGCGCCGCGGAGGTCGCGGTCAGCGTGGTCTCCGCCAGCAAGGCGTGGAACCTCGCCGGTCTCAAATGCGCCTCCGTCGTGACCGCGGCGCCGGCGATGGCGGCCGTGGTCGACCGCTTCCCGGCGGAGACCTCCGCGCGGGTCGGCCACCTGGGCGTGCTGGCGTCGGTGGCCGCGTACACCGAGGGCGTCGCCTGGCTCGACCGACTGCTCGCCACGCTCGACGACCGGCGCACCCTGCTCGGCCGGCTACTGGTCGAGCGGCTGCCGATGCTCTCCTGGTGCCGACCGGAGGCGACCTACCTGGCCTGGCTCGACTGCACCGCTCTCGGCGGCGGCGACAAGGCGTGCGAGCTGTTTCTCGACAAGGGCCGCGTGGCGCTGGAGCGGGGCAGCCGGTTCGGCGCCGCCGGCGCCGACTTCGCCCGCTTCAACCTCGCCACCAGCCCGGAGATCCTCGACGAGGTCACCGCCCGCATGGCAGCCGCCGCCCGCTAGCGCCGGCCCGTCCCCAAGAGGGCTGCCCTCTTGGGGAGGGAGAGGAGGGCGGGCGGGTGCGGTGGGCTGGATCCGCGGACCTGGCAGCGGAGGCCGGGGAAGTCGGCGAGCCCTGGCGAGCCGCCGGACGGAGCGGTCTCCGGCGGGAGCGACGGTCCGCGGGTGACGCGGACCCGGGCAAGAAATATGTGTAAAGAAAGCAGGCTAATCGATGTTTACCGCGGCTATACACGTTGCGTAAAGTCGCCCGCATGTGGAGTCGGGTCAGCGTCGCCGCCGCCACGGTGGGTGTGCTGGTGGTCTCGGCCGCCTCGCCGTCGGCCGCCACGGGCAAGCCAGTCGATCGGCTCATCCGGCACATGAGCCTGGAGGAGAAGGTCGGGCAGCTCTTCGTGGTCGAGGTGTTCGGGCAGGACGCCGACACCGTGAGCGCGGCCGCCGCCGCCAACAACCAGCGGCTGTATGGCGTGAGCACGCCGGCGCAGGTCATCGACAAGTACCAGCCGGGCGGGGTCATCTACTTCACCGCGGCCCGCGGCCCGGACAACCTCCAGAGCCCGCGGCAGATCGCCACGCTGTCCAACGGGCTCCAGGCGGCCGCCACGCGGCAGCGCACGGGCATCCCGCTGCTGATCTCCACCGACCAGGAGGGCGGCGCGGTCGTCACCCGGCTCTCCGCACCGGCCACCGCGATGCCGGGCAACATGGCGCTCGGCGCCGGGCGGTCGCGGGCCGACGCGCGCCGCTCGGCCGAGGTGATCGGCACCGAGCTCGACGCCGTCGGCATCAACCAAAACTACGCGCCGGTGGCCGATGTCAACGTCAACCCGGCCAACCCGGTCATCGGCGTGCGGTCGGTCGGCGAGGACCCGGGCCTGGTGGCCGACCTTGTCGCCGCGCAGGTCGACGGCTACCACGACGGCGGTGTGGCCGCGGTGGCGAAGCACTTCCCGGGGCACGGTGACACCACAGTAGACAGTCACTTCGGCCTGCCCGAGGTGACGCACACCCGCGCGCAGCTCAAGGCGATCGACCTGCCGCCGTTCCGGGCCGCCATCCGCCGCGGCGTCGACACGATCATGACGGCGCACGTGGTGCTCCGCTCGATCGACCCCAGCGGCGCGCCCGCGACGATGTCCAAGCCCATCCTCACCGGGCTGCTCCGCGGCGACCTGCGCTACGACGGGCTCATCGTCACCGACGCGCTCGACATGGGCGGGGCGACGGGCACCTACCCGCCCGAGGTGGCGCCGGTCGAGGCGTTCAAGGCCGGCGCCGACCAGCTCGTGCTCGCGCCGCAGATGGACGTCGCGTACAACGCGGTGCTCGACGCCGTGCGGAGCGGCGAGATCTCCAAGCGCCGGCTCGACGACTCGGTGCGCCGGATCCTGCGGCTGAAGACCAAGCGCGGCCTGTTCGCCGACCCGTTCGTCGACGCCGCCCTCGCGGAGAAGGTCGTGGGCGCGCCCGACCACCTCCTCGACGCGCAGGCCATCTCCGACCGCACGACCACCCTCGTCAAGAACGACGCCGGCCTGCTGCCGCTCGCGCCGGACCCGCGCGACGTTCTCGTGACGGGTTGGGGCGTGACGACGACCGCGACCATCGGGGCCGCCATCAGCCGCCGCGGCCAGACCGTCACGGTGGTGGAGACGGGTCTGACACCGACCCAGGCGAGGATCGACGCGGCGGTGGCGGCGGCCGCGGCCACCGACCTCGTGGTCGTGTCGACCAACAACGCGGCGAACGTCGACGCCACAACCGGGCTACCCACCGCGTCCGCGGCCGCCCAGCAGGCCCTTGTCGCGGCGCTGCTCGCGACCGGCAAGCCGGTGGTGGTCTCCGGGATGCGCAACCCGTACGACATCTCCCGCCTCACCACGGTGCCCACCTACCTGGCGACCTACGGCTACACGGCCGGCTCGATCGAGGCGTTGGTACGGGTGCTCTTCGGCGAGGTAAACCCGCGCGGGCGGCTGCCGGTCACGATCCCGCGGGCGGACGGGACGGGCGCGCTCTATCCGTTCGGACACGGCCTCAGCTACGGCTGACCGGCCCGGATCTTGCCGTCGAGGCGGGGTCGGGCGGCGCCGTCGACCGCGGTGCAGATGCCGTACACGCGGGCGTAGGTCGTCCAGCCGTTGACCCGGCCGCGGTTGTTGCTGATCTGCACGCGGCCCGCGCCGGCGTCGAGGGCCGAGACGAGATGCAGGTAGACCGTCCCGGCGACCTTGGCCAGCACGATGTCGCCGACGGCGAGCTTGGCCGGGTCGACCGGCGCGACCGTTACCAGCTGTCGGCTGTGGATCAGCGGCACCATCGACGACCCGGTCGGCCGAAACTGGACGGTCGCACCCTGCGCGACCCGGCTCGCCATGCTCTCCAGCATCCCCATCACCCGGTAGCGTGCCCGATCGCCATGAGGACGACCACCGGTTTACGCGGCGCGCCGCCCCACGCGTCGCGCCGCCTTGCGCGGCCCGCTGCTCTGCACGGTGCGCGGCCCCACGCGGCGCGCCGCCCCACGCGGCCCGCCGCCAAGATCGCATAGCATGTGCGGGTGCGTTTCGAGGTCTGTGTCGACAGCGCTGACGGGGTGCTCGCGGCACAGGCGGCCGGCGCCCACCGGGTCGAACTGTGCGCCGCTCTCTCCGAGGGTGGCGTGACCCCCAGCGCCGGCGCGATCGCCACCGCCCTCGACGTCGCGACCATCGACGTCAACGTGCTCGTCCGCCCGCGCGGCGGCGACTTCGTCTACGACCGCCACGAGATCCGGGCGATGCGCCGCGACATCGAGGCCGTCGCGGCGGCCGGTGCGCACGGCGTCGTCATCGGCGCGCTCACCGCGGACGGCGACGTGGACCTGGCCGCCTGCCGGGAGCTGCTGTCCGATGTGGACGGCCTGTCGGTGACGTTCCACCGCGCCTTCGACATGGCCCGGCGTCCCCGCGAGGCGCTCGCCGCGGTCGCCGACCTCGGCGCCGACCGGCTGCTGACATCCGGCCAGGAGGCGACCGCGCTCGACGGCGCCGCGCTGATCGCCGAGCTTGTCACGGCCGCCGGGGACCGCCTGGTCGTGATGCCGGGCGGCGGCGTGACGGCCGGCAACGTGCGGCGCCTGATCGACCTGACCGGGGTGCGCGAGGTGCACTTCACCGCACGTACCACTGTGGACAGCCCGGCCCGCCACCGCAACCCGCGGGTCGCGATGGGCAGCGCGTCCGGCGCGGACGAGTACACCCGCCGCCGCACGAGCCGGGCGGCGATCGAGGCGCTGATCCGAGCCGCCGGCGTCG
This sequence comes from Phytohabitans sp. LJ34, assembly GCF_052068095.1. NCBI lineage: Bacteria > Bacillati > Actinomycetota > Actinomycetes > Micromonosporales > Micromonosporaceae > Phytohabitans > Phytohabitans sp. LJ34. The sequence goes on from NZ_JBQHDG010000016.1 coordinate 222,016, forward strand.
AACGGTAGAGCAAACCCACGAACAGTTTCGCGGTTTCTGTTATCCGCGGAGGTCCCGGGGCGTCTACCAAGTACTCGCGCACATACCGACGATTGACTATATGGTCATATGTCAGTATCTTGGAAAGCGCTTTCCCGCCTGACGCCACACCAGGTCGCCGTACCGCCGGGCTGCGGCGCGACGCGCGTCCCGGCGGGAGAAGGCCCGCCTCCACACCGGCCAGGGCAACCGGCGCCGGAGGCGCACCAGACCTAAGGAGAGCACCATGCACAACAGACGGCGCCGTGCGGCGCTGTGGATTTCCACGGGCACGGCGGCGGCGCTCGCGGCCGCCACGGTCGTGGTCACCGCCGGCGCGGCCCAGGCGGCACCCGGTTGCCGGGTCGCGTACTCGGTGGGCTCGCAATGGCCCGGCGGCTTCAGCGCGAACGTCAGCCTCACCAACGTCGGCGACCCACTCACCTCGTGGACCGTCACCTGGTCGTTCGCGGCCGGGCAGACCGTCAGCCAGGGCTGGAACGCCACCTTCACCCAGAGCGGCGGCAGCGTGCAGGCGGCGAACGTGACCTGGAACGGCTCGCTCGCCACCAACGCCACGACCTCGTTCGGATTCAACGGCACGTGGAACAACAGCAGCAACCCGGTCCCGGCGAGCTTCGCCGTCAACGGTGTGGCGTGCACGGGAGGCGTAAACCCAACGACGCCGGGCACCACTCCGCCCACCACACCGCCGACGACGCCGCCCACCACTCCCCCGACCACGCCGCCGCCGTCGGGCAACACGCTCTACGTCTCGGCGAACGGCAGCGCCAGCGCACCCGGCACCGAGGCCAGCCCGACCACGCTCGCCTCGGCGATCACGCGCATCCCGGCGGGCGGCACGATCTACGTACGGGGCGGCACGTACAACCTCGCGCAGACGGTGACCATCGCACCGGGCAACAACGGCACCGCCAGCGCCCGCAAGACGCTCTCCGCCTACCCCGGTGAGCGGCCGGTGCTCAACTTCTCCGCGCAGGCCGAAGACACCGCCGCCCGCGGGCTCGCCGTCAACGGCAACTACTGGCGCGTCTACGGCCTGGTCGTCGAGCGCGCCGGCGACAACGGCATCTTCGTCGGCGGCAGCAACAACATCATCGAGCGCACGGTGACGCGCTTCAACCGCGACAGCGGGCTCCAGCTCTCCCGCATCGCGTCGGACACGCCGCGCGACCAGTGGCCGGCCAACAACCTGATCCTGAGCGCCGAGTCGCACGACAACGCCGACTCCGACGGCGAGGACGCGGACGGCTTCGCGCCCAAGCTCACGGTCGGCTCCGGCAACGTGTTCCGGTACACGGTGTCGCACAACAACATCGACGACGGCTACGACCTGTACACCAAGTCGGACACCGGCGCGATCGGCGCGGTCACCATCGAGGACTCGATCGCGTACGACAACGGCACGCTCAGCAACGGCGGCCAGGCCGGCAACGGCGACCGCAACGGCTTCAAGCTCGGCGGCGAGGACATCGCGGTCAACCACGTCGTGCGGCGCACCATCGCCGTGGGCAACGGCAAGCACGGCTTCACGTACAACCGCAACCTCGGCAGCATCACGATGTCGAACAACCTCGGCGTCGACAACACCGAGCGCAACTTCAACTTCGACGGCGGCACCTCGGTCTTCCGCAACAACACGTCGTGCGACAGCGGTTCGAACGACCGGATCATCGGCAACAGCGACAGCTCCAACCAGTTCTACGCCGGCTCGAACGGGTCCCGCTGCTCCTCGTACACGGGCGCGCTCGGCTGGTCCTTCGCCGCGGACGGCCGCCTCATCGTCACGTTCGGCGGCAGGCCGGTAACGCTCTAACCCACTCCCACGGAGACGTAGCCATGCGCATGAAATCGACGATCGCCTCCGCCGGCCTGGTGGCCGCGGCGGTGCTTGTCCTGCCACCGACCGCGGCCAGCGCCGCACCGACGCGGTACGAGGCCGAGACCTCCCCGGCCGTCTGCTCCGGCACCATCGACTCCAACTGGGCCGGCTACTCCGGTAGCGGCTTCTGCAACGGCACCAACTCCACCGCCGGGTACGCGCAGTTCACCGTCAACGCCGCCAGTGCCGGCACGGCGACGCTGGGCGTGCGGTTCGCGAACGGCACCACCGGCGCCCGCCCGGCCAACCTGCTCGTCAACGGCACGACCGTGCAGAGCCCGTCCTTCGAGGGCACCGGCGCCTGGTCGACGTGGGTCACCAAGACCCTCACCGTTTCGGTCAACGCGGGCAGCAACACCATCCGGCTCAACCCGACCGCCGCGGCCGGTCTGCCCAATGTGGACTATCTCGACTTCGAGGTGGGCGGCACCCCGCAGCCGACCGGCGCGCTGTACGTGGCGACCAACGGCAACGACGGCAACGCCGGCACGCTGGCGGCGCCGCTGCTGACCATCCAGCGGGCGGTCGACCTGGTCCAGCCCGGCCAGACCATCTACATCCGCGGCGGCACGTACGCGCCGAGCACGAACATCCAGATCCTCAAGAACGGCACGTCGAGCCAGCCCATCACGATGCGCAACTACAACAACGAGCGCGTCGTCCTGGACGGCGAGAACATGCCGTACACGCCCGGCGCGGTCGACTCCTCCATCCCCCGGCCCGAGCGCGGCGCCATCCACATCGAGGGCGACTGGTGGCGGCTGATCGGCCTGGAGATCATCCACGGACCGTACGGCGTCTTCGGCCTCGACTCCAGCAACAACTACTACGAGCGCCTGGTCACCCGCGACAACTACGAGTCGGGCTTCCACCTCTTCCTGACGTCGAACAACAACCAGATCATCAACCTCGACTCGTACGGCAACTTCGACCCGCGCAGCAACGGGGAGAGCGCCGACGGCCTGGCCATCAAGGAAGGCTCCGGCACCGGCAACGTGGTGCGCGGCGCCCGCCTGTGGAACAACTCCGACGACGGCCTCGACTGGTGGATGTTCTCCTCGCCGATCCTGGTCGAAAACAGCCTGGCGTGGGGCAACGGCTTCAACCGGTGGAACCTGCCGGACTACGTCGGTGACGGCAACGGCTTCAAGCTGGGCGGCAACGGCGTCGCCGGCAACCACACCGTGCGCAACAGCATGGCGTGGGACAACGCCCGCAGCGGCTTCATCGACAACAACAACCCGGGGCAGCACCGGATCGAGCGGTGCACGGCGTGGGACCACCCGTCGGGCGGCTTCTTGTTCGACCGGTCGGACAGCACGCTGACCAACAACCTCGCCGTGGCCAACGGCACCAACGTCAACCTGGGGTCCAACTCCAGCGGCAGCGGCAACTCCTGGGACATCGGCGGCACCTGGTCGCTGGCCAACACCAACCCGAGCACCATCACCGGGCCGCGCAACGCGGACGGCTCGATCCCGTCCTCCACGTTCCTGCGCCCGTCGAACGGCGCGGACGTGGGAGCACGCTTCTGAACCGACCCTGAAACGGCGGGACCGGGCACCGGCCCGGTCCCGCCGCCGCGTTCAGCGCTCGGTCCACTCGTCCGGCAGGTCTTCGGGCCGGAGCGTGGTCAGGTCTTCGGCGGTCGGCGTCGCCGCGCCGGCCAGACGGTTCGCGTGCTCGGCCACCATGATCTCGAACGTGCGCCGCGCCGTACGCCCGTTGCCGAAGCCCTCGCCCCGGCTCATGGCCGAGTAGTAGCCGAGCAGGTCCTTGCGGGTCTCGTCGGACAGCGCGTAGTCGTGCGTGTTCGCCTGCATCTCGGTGATCCGCACGAGCTCCTCCGGGCTGTAGTCCGGAAACTCGATGACCTGGCCGAAGCGCGACCGCAGCCCCGGGTTCGCGGCCGTGAACCGGGCCATCTCCCCGGTGTATCCCGCGGCGATGACGACCACCTCGTCACGGTGGTCCTCCATCAGCTTCACCAGCGTGTCGATGGCCTCCCGGCCGAAGTCGCGGCCACTGTCCTCAGGGGACAGCGCGTACGCCTCGTCGATGAACAGCACGCCGCCACGGGCCTTGTCGAACGCCGCCTTCGTCTTCACCGCCGTGCCGCCGACGTGCTCGGCGACGAGGTCGACCCGGGCCACCTCGACAAGGTGCCCCTTGGCGAGCAGGCCCAGCGCCGCGAGGATCCGACCGTACAGCCGGGCGACCGTGGTCTTCCCCGTGCCCGGGTTGCCGGTGAGGACGAGGTGGCGGCTGAGCGGCGGCGTCTTGAGGCCGGCCGCGCTGCGGCGCTGCCCGACGACGATGATGTCGACGAGCGTGCGCACCTCGGCCTTGACCGCGGCCAACCCGATCAGCCGCTCAAGCTCGCCGAGCAGCTCGTCCACAGTGGCCGGTTCGCCAGGGAGCGGGCGGCCCTCCAGCAGCCCTTCCAGGGCGTCGTGGCGCTCGCGGATCTCGCCCACCACCGCGAGGGCCTTCGCCTTGTCGGCCGGGTCGGTCAGGGGCGCGCCGGGCACCGTGGCCGCGAGGTCGCGCAGCGCCTCGACGCGGTCCTCGATCTCGGCCAGCAGCCGCGCGGCGGCCACCCGCGCGTCCGGATCGGACAGTTCGGCGTCGCGCTTGAGGTCGACCAGGGCACGCACCTCGTCCAGGCCGTCTTCGAGCCCGTCGACCATCTCGTCGAACGGCTGCGGCGCGTCCTCGTCGTCCGCCACCTGGACGGCGACGTCGGCGGACACCGGCGCGCCCGCCTGGATCCCGACGTCGTCCGGCTCGCCGTTGGCGTACGAGGCGCAGGCGGTCAGCTTGGCGTCGGCGTAGATCTGGAAGCCCTGCTCGGCGTTGTCGTGCGCCACGCAGCCGGTCAGCACCGTGTCGCCGCCTTCGACGTAGAAGCCCGAGCTGCGGCCGCCGCTGACCTCGCACCCTTCGAGGAAGGCGCGACCGCCGTCCACCCAGAAGCCGGGCCGCTCGGGCCCGGTGACCCGGCACCGGGTGAAGCGGCCTTCCCCGCCGGTCACCTCGAACCCCGTGTTGTCGCCGTCTTCGATCGTCACGTCCTCGGCGACGAGCGTGGCCCGATCCGACACCATGAGGTGCCCCGCCCCGCGACGCACCGCGACACCGGTGAGCGTCACCCGCGACTTGTCCGCACAGTCGACCGCGCCGTAGTCGACATCCTCGATGCGCCCGCCGGTGACCGTCGCGGTCGCGCCCCGGCCGAGCGTCTTGACCGCCCAGTCCAGGCCCGTGATCGTGCAGTCGGTCAGGGTCGCCGCCGCATGGGCGCGGATGTCCAGGCCGTCGCCGCCCTCGCCGCTGATCGTGCAGCTGGTCAGCTCGACGCTGGACTCGCGGTCGCTGACCGAGACGGCGACCAGGTCCATGTCGCGCAGCGTCGTGCCCGTGAGCACGACCCGGCCACCTCCCGTGACCTCGATCCCGTAGCCGGCGGCCTGCTCGACCAGGCAGTCACGCAGGGTCACCACCGTCCCGGCGTCAGAGGACAGCAACCCGTTGTTTCGAGGCTGCGACACGGTGCAGCCGACGAACTCCGGTGCGGCGCCACGGCTCGCGACGACCGCGTCGGAGGAGGACTCGACGAACTCGCACCCCTCGTACCGCCCGCCCGCGCCCTCGATCTCCAACGCCCGGTAGGACCCCTCGACCCGGCAGCCCCGGAATGTGGGAGCGGCGCCCGCCGCGACCTTGACCGCGGCCGCGCTGCCCGACCCGATCAGGCACCCCTCGACGAGTGGGGACACACCCGGACCCTCAACCACCAGGGCGTTGCCCCACCCGTCGTCGCCGACGGCGATCGTGATGCCACGCACGGCGGCATTGGCGCGCACGGTAAGCGGCCCGTCGTTGTTGGCCAGGCCCACGGTGCCCGTGCCCTCGACCGGCCGCAGCTCGATGGCCCTGTCGACGACCACCTGCTCGATGTAGGTGCCACCGACGACCTCGACGACGTCACCGTCCCGGGCGTCCCGGACCGCCGCGCCGATCGCCGAGTAACGGCGCCCGTCGACCCGCAGCACCCGGGGACCGGCCTCTTCTTTACCGCGCAACCATGCCACGGGCCGGGAGTCTACTGTCCACGATCAACTTCCCGCAGACCCGAGTACCTATGGGCCGCGCGGATGACCGCGCCCGACAATCTAGAGCCCTTTCGGAGTCGGGGTTACGCGCGTGGCGGCGCCCCGGCAGATTTTCCCCCGTCCGCGTCAGCTGGAGACCGTACGCTCCCGCGGGCACCGCTCCCGGCCGGCGGCTCGCAGCGCTCGCCGAAACCCCCGGCCGTCCACTGCCAGGTCCGCGAGACAAGCCCCGAAGGGGGCCTTCGCGGGGCCTACCTCCGCCATCCTGACGCAGCGTCACCAGCCAAAGGGGACGAGACTTCGAGATCTAGGAGACGTGGGGTTGAAATAGCGCCCTAACTCTCCGAGATCTCGAATCTCGCGCCGCTCACCCCGTCGCGGCGGTTACCGGCGGCGACGAAAATCCGCAGCTTTCCCAGAGCGCCGATCCGGGAACGGACATTGTGGACGAACAGCGACCGTCGCGGCGGCCCAACAGGGGTGAGCGCGACCAGCGGCGGACGGGTGAGGCCGCGGGAGCGGCGGTCTGGACCACGACGGACATCGCGGTAGCTCATATCTTTGTCCTAAAGGAACTTAGCGCCCCGCCACCTCGACTCCGAAAAGGCTCTAGATCGCGCGGGATGGGCGGTGGGTGCGCCGCCCATCCCGGGCGGGGTGGTCAGGGTGTGGTGCAGGTGGGGGTCAGGCCGGCGGCGCTGCCGCTGCCCTGGAAGCCGAACTCCACGGACTGGCCGGCGGCGACGCTGCCGTTCCAGCTGACGTTGGCGAACTGGACGGTGCCGCTGCTGGCGGACGCAGTGGCGCCCCAGGTGTTGGTGACCGACGCGCCGGCCGGGAGGGCGGCCGTGACCCGCCAGCCGGTGAGCGGGGTCGAGCCGGCGCTCACGCGGACGGTGGCGACGAAGCCGCCGGTCCACGAGTTCAGCGACACCGACGCGGTACAGCCGGAGGGGTTGGGTGGCGGCGAGGTCGTCGGTGGCGTCGTCGCGGGGGTGGTGGGCGGTGGGGTGGTGTTGCCCGGTGGCAGCAGCGTGATGGTGAAGGCGTCGTCGGCGACGGTGTGCGGCAGGTTGACCGTGGTGCCGTTGTTGGAGAGGGTCACGACGGTGTCCTGGATGACGACCGGGCCGCCCGGCACGGCGGCGCCGCCGTTGTAGGGGATGCGTTCGGCGACCACGCGCACCCGGTTGTCCTGCACGACGCCGCTCGTGGTGTCCAGGCGCTGGAGGTTGACGGCGATGTTGCCGGTGGTGCCGCCCCCGCCGACCAGGATCTTCGCGTTGCCCGCGGTCTTGGTGGCGAACGCGTCGTAGGCGGCGCTGGGCGTGACCGAGGCGATCGTGCCGGTCTGTCCACCGTAGAAGCGGTAGGCCCACCACTCGCCCTTCGGCTGGTGCACGCCGGCGGAGTTGTGGACCAGCAGGTTGCCGAGGTCGTTGTGCAGGTTGCCGCCGCTGGCCCAGTTGGCGCGCAGGCCGTCGGCGCCGGCCCGTTCCAGGCGGGCGATGTACCAGGCGCCGTCACCGGGGTTCTGCTCGTTGGACGCGCCGTACTCGTTGATCTGGTACGGCCGCGGGTGCGGGATGCCGCGGGCGTCCAGTGTGGAGTTCGCCGTCGCCACGTTGGCCACCGGGTCGCTCGGCAGCGCGTGCCAGCTGAAGATGTCCGGGATCGTGTTGGTCGACTTGACGAAGTCGAGGTATTGGACCCACCAGCCGCCGGTCGACGGCACGCCGGCGATGCTCGGCCCGACGATCAGGTGGCTGGGAAACGCGGCGCGGATGCGCGGGTACGTGCGACGCCACAGCTCGAAGTACTGCGACTGCGGGCGGTTCCAGAACAGGCCGAGGTTGGGCTCGTTCCAGATGTCCCACTGCACGGGCGCGCCGGTCGCCCGCACGTCGTTGATGAGCCGGGTGAGGAAGGCGTCGTAGTCCGCCCAGTTGCCGTTGTCGCCGGGGAAGCGGGAGATCGGGTAGCCGTCGGCGCCCCACAGGTCGTGCGGCAGGATGATGAACTCGCCACCCAGCGAGCGGGTGCGCAGCAGCTGGGCGCGGGTCGCGTTCCACCGGCGGTCGTACTTGCCGGACACCCAGCCGCCCGGGCTGTCCAGCTGGGCGCCGCCGGCGCGCATGTAGCGGAACTTCACCTCCCGGTAGAAGTTGTCGGCGGGCGCCGCCGCGTTTTCGGTCATGCCGTAGATCCAGCCTGAGGCGCGGTAGGTCGGTGCGCCGCCGGCGTTGGCGAAGTTGACGGATATGGACTCGTCCGCGGCCTGCGCCGTCGGGGAGGCGGCGACGGTGGCGGCGGCGGCAAGCGCCCCGATCGCCAGCGAGGCGGCCAGTAGGCGGCGCACGGACCGCCGCCGGAATGCGATATTCACAGATGACTCCCGTCGAATCGGTTCGCAAAAAGCCTAGGCCTGACGATGACAGACGTCAATATCGTCAGGCCTAGGCTATTTAGAAGCGTCGAACCGATTCTGCTACTGGGCGTAGGGCGTAATGCCGATCTTGTCGATGTGCGGCGCGTAGCGGGAGCCGCCGGCCGCGTTCGCCGGCACCTGGAGTCCGAAGAGGACGGTGGCGACGGTGAGCGCCGCGGCGGCCAACTTTCTATTCATGTCGTTGGACCCCTCTGTACGGAGGCGGCGGCGAGGATGAGGTAGCTGCTGGCGGTCCAGGTGTAGGCACGGTCACGCAGGCCGGTGCCGGACTCGGCGTCGAAGTTCTCCGCGAAGCCGGACTTCTCGCACAGGGCGCGAAACCGCTGGCTGATCTCGTCGGCGAGGTCGGTGTGGCCGGCGCGGCGCAGCCCGTCCTCGATGAGCACTGTGGACGGTGCCCAGATGGGACCGCGCCAGTAGCCGTCGGCGGCGTAGTGTGGTGAGTCGACCGGTTCGGTGGCGAGGCCGTGCGCGGTCAGGTGGGTCTCGATCCGGCGGGCGAGCGCCGCGCTGACGTCCGCGGGCAGGCCTTCGCCGAGGGCGATCGGCATGAGGCCGAGGAGGCTCGTGCTGGCCCGGCGGAGGCCCGTCTCCGGGCTGCGGGCGTCGAAGCGTTCCCCGTTCCACAGCTGGTCGAGCATCGCGGCACGGACCCGATCCGCCTCGGCGGACCAGCGGCGGGCGCGGGGCTCACCCAGCTCCATCGCCAGGTCGGCCAGGCAGCGCAGCTGCATGACCAGGAAGGCCGCGAGGTCGGCGGTCTCGACGACCCGGCCGCCGTCGAAGGTGGTGGCGTTATCCCAGCCGCTGTCGTTGCCGTGCTGGTAGTGCGGCAGCTCGTGGCCCGGCACCCGGCGGGCTTCCAGCCAGAACTCGGTCCACCGGGCCAGCCGCTCGTACGTCTCGGTCAGGGCCGCACGGTCCACCGGCAGGTCGAGCCGCCGCCGCAGGTGCCGCAGGGCCCAGCCGTGGATGGGTGGCTTGACGTAGTTGTAGAGGATCTCCGAGTGCGTGACCGAGTCGGGCAGCGCGCCGCTGCCGTCCTGGTGGTCGAACGGGAGCTGGAACTGGTGCCAGGCCAGCTCCGGATCCCCGGCGGCGAGCGCGATGGCGTTGAAACAGTGGTCCCAGCTCCAGACCTTGTCCATCCAGTGCTTGGACATCAGCACCGCGGGCCGGGCGAGGAAGCCGGCCGGGTCGACGGTGGCCGACCACAGCACGTACGCGGCCAGCTCGGCGGCGGGCGTCTCGGGGCCGCGCCACGGTGCGACCGCGTCGACGAAACCGGCGAACGCGGCCGCCGCCGCACGGTGCACCTCCTCGAAGGGGACCGTCGCCGCGTACGGGCGCCGGGCCGCCTCGTACTCCTCGACGACAATCTCCCACGGCTCGTCCGCCGGCAGGGTCACGGACCTCTCGGCCTCCCCCAGGGCCTCGATGCCGGTGGAGGCCACCGGCGAGCCGGCGAGGAGGACCGTGAGACGGTAGCGGCGGCCGGTCTCGTACGAGGTGAAGACGTGCGAGCCGTCGACCGGGTCGCGATAGAGGTAGGTGCCGCTGAACGGGGTCAGCGTGGCCGCGGCCGCCCCGACCCGCATGCCGAGGCCGTCGCCGCGCAGCCGGATCGTGTCCGGGCTCTCGTAGGCGAGCTGGACCCGGCCGCCGTCGTGCCGCCAGGTCAGCAGCGCGGGCGTGGCGACCACCTCCGCGGACGTGGACGGCGTGAACCGCAGCACGGCGTGCAGGCCGGTCTGGTGCGAGACGAGGTGCAGATCTTCGGCGTACGTCTTCTCGGCCACCACCGGTGAGAGGTCGAGCCAGGATCCGCGGTAGCTGAACGGGATGTCCTGGATGGAGAACATAGGTGGCAGCTCACTTTCTTAGTCCTTGACCGCACCGGCCGTCACCCCCGCGGCGACGTAGCGCTGGGCGAGCACGAGCAGGATGGTGGCCGGGATGGAGGCGATCACGGCGGTGGCCATGATGGCGTTCCACTGCTGGTTGTTGTTGCCGATGTACTGGTAGATGCCGAGCGTGATCGGCTGGTGGTCACCGCCGCCGTCCAGAGTGGACGCGAAGATGAAGTCCGACCACGCCCACAGGAACGCGAACAGTGACACGGTGACGACGGAGTTGCGGCTGACCGGCAGCACCACCGACCAGAAGGTGCGCAGCCGGCCGGCACCGTCGACCACGGCCGCCTGCATCAGCTCCTCCGGTATCCCGGACATGAAGGCGGTGAAGATGAGCACGCCGAACGGCACCGCGATCGTCGAGTCGGCCAGGATCAGGCCGGGGACGGAGTTGAGCACGCCGAGGTTGAGGTAGATGGCGTAGAAGCCCATCGCCATGATGATCCCGGGGATCATCTGCGCGATCAGCAGCACGAAGCTGAGCGCTCCCCCGCCGGGCGGGCGGAGCTTGGCCAGCGCGTACCCGGCCGGCGCGGCCAGCGCCACGGTCAGTGCCACCGTGCCGAGCCCGACCAGCAGGCTGGTGCCGAGGTACGGCAGCTGCTGGTCCAGTACCGCCCGATAGCCCTCCAGCGTGCCGTTCACCGGAAACAGGTGTGGCGGATCGGCCCGCATGTCCTGGTCGCGGGTGAACGACACGTTGACCATCCAGTAGACCGGGAACAGCATGACCGCGGTCAACACCAGCCCCACGACTGTCCTGAGGAGACGCTTCATGCCCGCTGCCTCCGCTGGATCCGGATGTAGATCAGCCCGAAGACCAGGGCCATGACGATCAGCAGGTTGCCGACGGCCGCGCCAGGCCCGAACGAGGGCAGCAGGTTGCCGAACCCGAGCCGGTACGACCAGGTCGCGAACGTCGTCGAGGAGTCGGTGGGACCGCCCCTGGTCATGATCCAGATGATGTCGAAGACCTTGAGCGTGTAGATCAGCCCGAGCAGCAGGGTGATCGCCGACACCGGGCGCAGCAGCGGAAACGTGATCCGCCAGAACCGCTGCCACCCGGTCGCCCCGTCCAGTGACGCCGCCTCGTACAGGGTGGCCGGCACGGCCTGGAGCCCGCTGTAGAGCACCACGAGGTTGAACGGGATACCGATCCAGATGTTCGCGATGATCACCGAGACCAGCGACCAGTCCGGCGAGGTGAGCCAGTTGACCGGGCCGACGCCGACCACGCCGAGGGCGGCGTTGACCACGCCGGCGTCGCTGTTGAGCATCCACGACCAGGTGGACGCCGACACGATCAGCGGCAGCAGCCACGGCACCAGGAACAGCGCCCGCAGTGTGCGGGACAGCGGGAAGTGCTGGTGGAAGAAGACCGCGAGCGCCATGCCGATGCTGAACTGGAAGGCCAGCGACGCGAGCGTGAACACGACGGTGTGCAGCAGCGCGGGCCCGAAGGTCGGGTCTTCCAGGATCTTCCGGTAGTTGTCCAGCCCGGCGAACGGCGCTCCACCTTGGACGAACGAGCGGACCGTGTACTCGCGCAGGCTCAGCTCCACGTTGCGATAGAGCGGGTAGGCGTAGAAGGCCAGGAGGTACAGGACCACCGGAGCCAGGAACGCCCACGCCGCCCAATCGCCGGTCTTACTTCGTCGCACCGGCAGCCGTCGCCTGCGCGGCGGACAGTGCCTCCTGCGGCGTCTTCGCGCCGCTGAGCGCGGCCTGCATCGCCGTCCACAGTGGCTCGGAGATCTTCGGGTACTTGGTGCCGAGGTTGTCACCGGTGCGGCCCTTGGCGGCCTTCACCGCCTCGACCCAGACCTTCAGCTTCGCGTCGGCGGCGACCTGCTTGTCCTGCACGGCCGCGACCGGGGCGATGTACGACAGGGTGGTGTCGGTGGTGAGCAGGTTGTCCGCGTTGGTCAGGCAGGACACCAGCTTCTGCGAGGTGGCGTACCGGTCCGTCTTGCTCTGCACCGGGATCGAGACGAACTCGCCGCCGGTCGGCGCCGGCGCCGTCCCGCCCGAGCTCGCCGGGATCGGGATGATGCCGTACTCGAAGTCGAGCTTCTCGGCGTTGGCCAGCTGCCAGGTGCCGTTCTCGCTGAACGCGTAGTCGCCGCTGGCGAACTCCTGCCAGCTGGTGGTCTGAGTGTTGTTGATGACCGAGTTCGGCGCGTATCCGTTGCGCAGCCACTCGGTCCACAGGGTCAGCGCGGAGACCGCCTGCGGCGAGTCGAGCGCGGTCAGCTGCGCGCCCGAGCCCCAGAACCACGGCAGGAACTGGAAGCTGCCCTCCTCGGTGCCGATCGCGGAGAACGTGATGCCTTTCTTCCCCGCCCCCTTCACCTTCGCCAACGCGACGGTCAGCGACGTCCAGTCCTTGACCGACGCCACGTCCACGCCCGCCTTGGCCAGCAGGTCCTTGTTGTAGTACAGGGCGAGCGTGTTGGCGCCGATCGGGACGCCGTAGGTCTTGCCGCCGCTCTGCCCAGCGCCGAGCAGGTTGGGCTCCATCGCCGACGTGTCGAGCTTCGTCTCCTCCGTGGTGGTGAGCGCGCCCGCCTCGGCGAGCGTGGAGATCACCGGGTTGTCGATGATCAGTACGTCCGGCGAGTTGTCCTGCTGCGCGGCGAGCAGGGCCTTGTTGGTCAGGTCGGTGGTGTCGTAGCCGGTGCGCTCGACGGTCACGCCGGCCGAGGTGCCGCAGCTCTTGAGCAGCTTGACCCAGGCGGAGTCGTCGTTGAACTGCGGGTACGGGTCCCAGATGGCGTACGTGCCGCCCCCGGATCCTCCGGTCGAGCCGTCGCCGTCGTCCGAGGATGAGCAGGCTACCGCGCCACCGGCGATGGCGACGGCGACCAGAGCGGCGCCCAGGCCGCGCCATGTCTTCATATGGATGCCCCTAGCGAATCGGTTCGCGGAATCGGTTCGCCAGAACATAGGCCTGCCGTCAGGCGACCGTCAAGAGCCCGTTGACACTCACGGCCGATCGGCCGTACGCTCCGCAGCGAACCGATTCGCTACGTGCTCTAAGCTGCTGGTCGTGAGGAGTACGCCATGAACATCGGCGAGATCGCCCGGCGGGCCGGAGTGTCCCGCAGCACCGTCTCGTACGCGCTCAGCGGCAAGCGAGTCGTGTCCGAAGAGACCCGCCAGCGCATCCAGGCCGTCATCGACGAGCTTGACTACCGGCCCAACGCCGCGGCCCGCGCCCTGAAGGAGGGGCGCACCCGCACCCTCGGCCTGGTCATCCCCCCGGCCAGCCTGCGCCTCACCGACATGCAGCTCGGCTTCGTCGCCAGCGTGGTCGAGGCCGCCGCCCGCGTCGACCTCGACGTGCTGCTATCCCCGTCCGGCGGCGACCACGACCGCTCTTTCGAACGGATCGTCAGCGGCCGGCGGGTCGACGGCGTCATCCTGATGGAGATCCGCCTGGAGGACGAGCGGGTCACCCGGCTACAGCAGACCGGCCTGCCGTTCGTCACCATCGGCCACACCGCCCACCCGCACGGCACGTGCTGGGTCGACGTCGACTACGCCACCCTGATCGCCCGGTGCGTACACCACCTCGCCGACCTCGGCCACCGCCACATCGCTCTGGTCAACCGCTCCGCCGAGCTCGTCGCCGCCGGCTACGGACCGGCACAGCGCGCGCTGACCGGGTTCACCGAGGCGATCGCCCAACGTGGACTGACCGGCGTCGACCTCTGCTGCGCCGACGACGCGGCCGGCGGCGAGGCCTGCCTCGAACAGCTGCGCGACGAACACCCCGACGTCACCGCCATCGCCACCATCAACGAGGCCGCGCTGCCGGGCATACAGCGCGCCCTGGAACGCGCCCGCGTCGTCGTCCCCCGGGACATGTCCATCGCGGGCGTCGCAGCCCGGCACTGGGCCGAGGACTTCCGCCCGCCGCTGACCGCGGCGGACGTGCCCACCGAAATGGGCAACCACGCCGTCGACCTGCTGCTGGAACGCATCGCCACCCCCGACGCACCACCCCGGCACCTGCTGCTCACCCCGCCGATCTCGCTGCGCGCGAGCACCGGCCCGGCACCCACCAGGTAAGCCACCGCCCCCACTCCGGGACGAGCAGTTCTCCGCTCGTCCCGCGATCCCTCCTGGAGTTCGCCATGCGACGTGCCCTCCTCACGACCCTCGCCCTCGCCGCCGCCCTCCTCACCAACGCCGCGCCCGCACAGGCCGCGGACGAGTCCATCGCCGTCAACTTCTCCGTGGCCGGCGGCTCCCCCACGTACCGCGCCTCCGGCTGGATCTACGGCATGACCGAGAACGCCTCCGGCCCCGCCGACCACTTCTACCGCGACGTCAAGTTCCGCTACATGCGGGCCGGCGGCGCCCAGCTCGGCCAGCCCGGCGGCTGGGTCGCCGGCACGTACGACCGGCGCTGGAACTCGACCCTCGCCCAGGCCCGCCGCACCATCGCGCTCGGCGGGCAGTTCGTCATCCTCCCGCACGACCTGTGGGGCGCCGACGGCTACCCGATCTCCCGCTTCCCCGGCGACAACGGCAACTGGAGCGACTACGACGCCTTCCTCACCAGGCTGATCGGCGACGTGCGGGCCGCCGGGATCGCCGTGCAGTGGGACATCTGGAACGAGCCGAACCTCGGTCTATTTTGGAACCGCCCGCAGGCGCAGTACTTCGAGCTGTGGCGGCGCACGTACCAGCGCCTGCGCGCCGAGTTTCCCAGCCACCTGATCGTCGGACCGAGCTGCGCCTGCGTGCCGTCGACCGGCGGCTGGTGGGTGCAGTACCTCGACTTCGTCCGCGCCAACAACGTCGTGCCGGACATCGTCAGCTGGCACAGCCTGCCCGGCGACCCGGTCGCGAACGTGGGCGTGGCCAACTCCACATTGAACTCCCGGGGCATCCCACACCCGCGCCCGTACCAGATCAACGAGTACGGCTCCACGAGCGAGCAGAACCCCGGCGACGGCTCCTGGTACATCGCCCGCCTCGAGCGTGCCGGCGCCGACGGGCTGCGCGCCAACTGGGCCAGCACCAACAACCTGCACAACGACCTCGGCAACCTCCTGACCCGCAACTCAGCCGGCCAGCACCTGCCCAAGGGCGAGTGGTGGGCGTACCGGTTCTACGGTGGACAGACCGGCACGATCGCGTCCGTCACGCCGAGTACCGCGTACGACGCCTTCGCGACCAAGGCTTCCGGCGTGGCCAAGGTGCTCGTCGGCGGTGGCGGCACCACCGGCAACATCGCCGTCAACCTCCAGCGCCTCGACACCACCAGCGGCATCGTGCAGAACAACCAGGTGCGCGTCGTCGCCCAGCGCATCCCGTACAACGGCGGCGGCGCCGTGCAGGGCCCGATCACCATCGCCAACACGGTCGTGACGCTGTCGGGCAACGCCACCACGGTCAACCTGCCGCACTCCAACGCCGACGACACGTTCAGCATCACGCTGCTGCCGCCCTCGGACGGCGGCTTCCAGTCGGTGGCGGTCGCCCAGCACTCCCAGCAGTGCCTCGACAACACCAACCTCGGCACCGCGGACGGCAACCAGCAGCAGCAGTACTACTGCGAGGGTGGCGACCAGCAGCTGTGGAACTTCCGCCCGGTCGCCGGTGTCGCCAACACCTACACCGTCGTCAACCAGCAGAGCGGCAAGTGCCTCGACGTCAACGGCGCGTCCACAGCGGACGGTGCAGCGGTGCAGCAGTGGACCTGCGGCAGCGGCACCAACCAGCAGTTCACCCTGCGGAAGGTGACCTACGGCGGCAACGACGCCCACGACTACCAGCTCGTCGCCCGGCACAGCGGCAAGTGCGTCGACGTCAGCGCCATCTCGACCGCCGCGAACGCCCGCGTCCACCAGTGGACCTGCAACCCTGCCGGCCAAGGCAGCCCCCTCAACCAGACCTGGCGCCTCTGGGGCCGCTGAAGGCAATTGCCGGCTGCCGCGACGCTTGGCCTATCGGGCTTGCACCGCGGAGATGGCAGCGGAGGCCGGGGATTTCGGCTCGCGCCAGCGAGCCGCCGGCCTCCGCGGTCTCCGGCGGGAGCGGCGGTCCGCCGGTGACGCGACCCGGGACCTGAACTGGTTCTTTTAGCCGTAAAGGGCAAAGGATGGTCGATCAGGCCCAGCCGTTTCGGGCGGCGACCCAGCCGAGCTGCATGCGGGACTCGACGCCGGCGAGGTCGAGCAGGTGGCGCACCCGCCGCTGGAGTGTGCGCAGCGACAGGTCGAGCTGGGTCGCCACGGCCTGGTCGGTGAGCCCGGCCAGCAGCAGCGCGAGGATTTTGCGGTCGAGCTCGCTGGGCCCGTCGCGGTCCCGTTCGGCGAGGCCGTCGCCGGTCGGCTCCAGCGGGTACGCGCGCCGCCACACGTTCTCGAAAAGGGCGTCCAGTGCGGAAAGCAGGCCGCTGCGGTGCAGCAGGACCGCGCCCGGCTCGCCGCCGGGCTCGGCGGCCAGCGGCACCAGGCCGAGGTCGTCGTCGGCCAGCACGAGCTTTATCGGCAGCGCGTCGACCACGCGTACCTCGACGCCGTTGCGCAGCGAGGACACCGTCTCGCCGACCGCGCCGGGCTGGGCGAGCACCGAGCGTTCCGCGACGACGCGAAACCGTACGCCGCGGCCAACCGCCGCGTCCTCGGCCGGGTTCTCGCCGGGCGGCACCGCCACGAACGGTGCGGTGACGAAGGTCCGGATCTGGGTGCGGGCGGCCGCCTGCACCTGGAGGAACCGGTGGCGGATGGCGTCGACGCCGCTGACCACCTCGATGAGCTCGTCGAGGCTGCGCCCCGCCACCGCCGCCCGATGCTCCTCGGCGAGCGTGACGAGGGCCCGTTCGGCCGCCCGCAGCTCGTCGCGGCGGGCGCCGAGCAGCGCGCCGAGCGCCATCGCGGGCGGCGCGGCGGCGTACGCGTCGACACCGGTGGGGATCGCCAGGCCGAGGTCGACAAGGCGGGCCAGCGCCGCCTCCGCACCCGGCCCGCCGAGGTCCGCGGCCGTCGCGGTGGGCACGCCCAGCAGCGCGCGGTAGGCGGACTCCTCCTCCTGGCTCAGCCCCAGCGCGGCGAGCATCGGCGCGCCCGCCCACCCGTCGAACGGCCTCATCGCAGCCCGTACGCCCGGACGATCTCCTGACTGATCCGCCAGCCAGTGCCGGTGGCCGCGGACGCGCGCAGGGAGATGTAGCCGTGCTTCGGCGGCTTGAGGGTGCCGACTCCGTTGTGGAGGGTGACCTTCCGCCACGTGGCGCCGTCGTCGTACGAGACGTCGAGGGACAGCGAGGTGACCCGGCCGGTGCCGGTGCCGCCGGGCTGCGGGCCCGCCGTCACGCCGATCCGCTGGGTGGTGCCGCCCTTCACGTCGCCGCGCAGGTCGGTCTCCAGCCGGTAGTCGAGTTGGAGCAGCGCGAGCGGGACGAAGTCGTCGGCGTCGTTGGAGCTGGAGACGAAGTCCCACTCGGTGTGGGTGCGCGTCGACAGCCGCCACCGCTCGGCCGGGCGGGACGCGTCGAGCACCAGGCGGTACGGCAGCGTGCCGGCGGGCACCTCCGCCCACTGGAGGTCGGCGCCTTGCGTGTTCTCGTGCAGCAGTTTGCCGCCCTGGTACAGCTTCAGGTGCGTCGGCAGCTCGCCCCACTCCATGTAGCCGCCGTGCTCCAGCGTCTCCCCGGACGGGCTCCACGCCTGCGCGTTGACCGTCAGGTAGTCCCGGTACCGTCCATTCTGGACGCCGAAGGTGCGGCTGAAGGCGGGGCGGGTGGCCGGGGCGAACCAGTCCAGCCGCGTCGTGGTGCCCTTGCGGTAGGCGTCGTGGTACGAGGTGTCCGTCCAGATGCCCTGCTGGTGCGACTCGTGCCAGACCTGGTCGGGCGTGACCCACTCGGTGCGGGTGCCGGCGTACCACTCCCGCTCGCGGAAGCCGACGCTCGGCGTGAACGTCATGTCGTACCGGAAGCCGGCCCCTTCGCCGTCCTCGACCGCGTGGTAGCGCGCGTCGATCCGAGCCAGGTCCCGATGGCTCGGCTCGTAGGTCAGGGGCCGGTCCGGCACCGCGCCCGCGTAGTTGCGGGTCAGGTCGTAGACCGTCGTGGTGTACGGCCGCTGGGTGACGCCGAGGGTCAGCCGCTCCGTCTTGGCCAGGGCGACAAGCGCGGCGCCCGCGTCCCGGTGCACCGAGGCGACCGGGATCGGCCGCTCGCCGACGTACTCGCTGAGGACGCCGGGAGCGTCGTTGACGACGAGCAGCACCGCGGCACCGGCGGCGACCGCGTTGGCGGCGCGCTCCTCCGGGCCGACCGCGTCGCTGCGGGTGACCACGACGATCTTGCCCTTCGCGTCGACGCCGGCGAAGTCCGCGCCGGTCCCCGCGTAGACCACCTTGTGCCGGCCCGAGCCGCCGGTCAGCGTGGAGCCGGGCTGCACGGTGGTGTCGCCGAACCAGCTCACGGTCAGCGGCGGCTCGCCCTTGCGCCAGCGGGTGGCCAGTGTGAACGCCGACCGGGTGCCTTTCTTCGTCGGCAGCACGTAGAGGTCGTCGTACCGTACCGGGATCATGTACGCGTCCCGGAACTCGCCGCCGTCCGCGTACTCGACGGAGAAGTCGAGCTTGACCTGGCGGTCCTCGGTGCGGCCGGGCGCGGCGGTGTCCAGCAGGCGGGCCCGGCGAGCGTCCAGCACCACCTGCGCCGGTCCATCCAGGACGGTCTCGGGCGCCACGAGCAGCGCCAGGCCGAGCGCGTCCGGCCGCTCGCCGCGAACGTCCAGATAGGACGCCGCCGAGTACGTGCCGGGCGGCAGCCGCAGGGTCAGCGCGCCGTCCACGTCGTAGGCCGAGGGCCAGAAGTCGCCGGCCCGGTTGAGGACCACCCGCGCCTTGGCCGGCCGGCCGTCCCGGTCGACGAGCTTGACGGTCAGGTCGTAGCGCTCGTCTTCCTTGACCAGACCGAGGGCGGTACGCGTGACCGGCTCGCCGGTGGCGGCGTCGGTGCCGGCGAGGTAGCCGGTGTGGCGCCCCGGGTCCGCCGCGGTGGGGTCGCCGGTGACGGTGACGTCCACGGCGCCCCCGGCCGGCACGGTCACCTCGCCGGGTGCGGTGAAGGGCGCCGCGGCCGACAGCCGCAGCGTGCGCGCGGCCGCCCCGTCGTTGGTGAACGTGACCGTCCTGGCCACCGGTCCGTCGCCCGGCTCGTGCGGCCAGTCGAACGCTCCGAAGTAGACGGACCCGGTCGCCGTCACCGCGCTGGTGACCGCGGCCGCCACGTCGAGCCGGCCGGCGCCCACCTCGTACGGCGTGTGGTCCACGCCCTTCGCGGTGCTCATCAGCGCGTCCTTGAGGCGCTGGCCGGACCAGTCCGGGTGCCGCTGCGCCAGGATCGCCGCCGCGCCAGAGACGTGCGGCGTCGCCATCGACGTGCCGCTGATCGACCGGTACATCCCGGTGCCCTCGGGCATCTGCTGCGAGCGGGCGGCGTTGATGTCGACGCCCGGCGCGGCGATGTCCGGCTTGACGGCGCCGGTGCGGAAGACGGGGCCGGTGCTGGAGAAGTACGCCAGCGCGTCCTGCTTGTCGACCGCGCCGACGGTGAGCGCGCTCGCGGCGGCGGCGGGCGCGCCGATCGTCTCCGGCCCGGAGTTGCCGGCCGCGACGACGAAGAGCGTGCCGTACCTGGCGGAGAGTGCGTCCACCGCGGCCGACATCGGGTCGCTGCCGTCCGTGGGAGCGGCGTCGCCCAGGCTCATGCTGACCACGTCGGCGCCGGACTCGGCGGCCCACTGCATGCCGGCCAGCACCCACGAGTCCGCGCCGTAGCCGTCGTTGCCGAGCACCTTGCCGACGATCAGGTCGGCGCCGGGCGCCACGCCCTTGAGCGCGCCACCGGACGCCGCGCCGGTGCCGGCGATCGTCGAGGCGACGTGGGTGCCGTGCCCGTCGACGTCCGAGGTGTCCTCGCCCGGCACGAAGCTGACCTTCTCGCCGACCTGGCCGGCCAGGTCCGGGTGGGTGGCGTCCACGCCGGTGTCGAGCACCGCCACGGTCACGCCGGTCCCGTCGTACCCGGCCGCCCACGCCTGCGGCGCGCCCACCTGCGGCACGCTCTCGGACAGCGCCGCCTCGACCCGGCCGTCGAGCCACAGCTTCGTGATGCCGCCACCGCCGGCCGCGGCGGTCCAGAAGTCGCGGGCCCGCTTCTTGTCCGCGGTGAGCGCGGCGCCGCCGACGCTGGGCAGCTGGCGCACCACCCGGCCGCCGGCGGGTGTCGCGGCCCGCTTCCGGGGGTCGAACGTGGCGATGAGCGGGACGGTCGCGGTCTTCGCGTCGTCGTACCCCATCTCGACGAGGTCGGTGACGTTGAAGAGCCGCCGGTCCAGCCGGTCGGCGGAGAGCAGCGGCAGCACCTCGTCGGGCAGGACGTAGAGGTCGCCGCCGCTCTCCTGGACGTGCACCCCGCCGGTCGCCTCGTCGGGCCGGTCCACCTCGGCGGTCTGCTCACCGCCCGCGTGGGTGGTGACGGTGACGACGTCGCCGGTGACCAGCGTGACGGTGTGGGTGGCCGTCGTCGCCTGGCCCACGGGTGTGCGCGGCGCCGCCTGGGCGGGCGCACCTCCAGCGCTTCCCGTCGCGGCGAGGGTCAGCGCGACGAGGCAGGTGAGGATCTTCGTGCGGGGCATGGCAGAGGTCTACCGTGCCGCCGGCCACCGCGTGAATAGTCCGCTCGTGGCGGAGTTGCGCCATGGCGCGATCCCGCCACCGGCGCCGCCCGGCCCGGTCAGCACCGCCGCGGGTTGAGCCGCCGCGGCGCCGGGGACGTAGAGAGAAACGTGGGTAGAGCGCTGGCACGACGGGTGGTCCTCGTCGCCGTGGCGGCCGGGCTGGTCGCGATGCACCAGCTCGCCGGCGGGCCAGCCGCACACACCCGGCCGGCGCCCGCGGCGCACGCGGCGCTGGTGGCACCCGGTCACTGCCCGCACGCGGAGGGCGACGACTGCCCCGATCCATCGCACAGCCATCCGGGCCAGGTATGCCAGCCCCACCAGGGGTCGAACGGCCCCGATGGCATCCCGGCCCTGGCCGTGGCGCCCGCGCCGCCGGTCGAGCCGCCGTTGCTGAGCGCGCGGACGGCCGCGTCCGAAGCCGGGGACGGCAGCGGTCGCGGGCCGCCGGGTCTGGCAGAGCTCTCGCTGCTACGCGTATAAGCCGACTCCCCGCCGACCACCGACACGCCACATCGGGTGCTCGGTCGTCGGCCGCTGCCCATGACATCGCGACGATGACCTACAAGGAGTCGATCAACTATGCGTGACAACGCAGCCATTCGCCGCGCGGGCGGCCTCGTCTCGGCGACCGCCCTGCTCGTGTTCGCCGCCGCCTGCGGCGGTGACGCGGACGGCGAGAGCGGTCACACCGGCCAGCGGCAGCCGGGCGCCGACGCCAGCGCGTCGGCGGGCGTGGCCGGACACAACGACGCGGACGTCCGGTTCGCGCAGGGGATGATCCCGCACCACCAGCAGGCCGTGGAGATGGCCGAACTCGCCGGCACCCGCGCGGCCAACCAGCAGGTGAAGGCGCTCGCCGCCAAGATCGCGGGGGCGCAGGCGCCGGAGATCAGCGTGATGACCGGGTGGTTGGCCACCTGGGGCGCACCGATGCCGTCGACCACCGAAGGCGGTCACGACATGGGAGGCAGCCACGCGGGAATGATGAGCGACGCCGACATGGCCGGTCTGGAGAAGGCCAGCGGCGGCGAGTTCGACCGGATGTTTCTGGACATGATGATCCGCCACCACGAGGGGGCACTGTCGATGGCCACCGCTGAGCAACAGCAGGGCCAACAGCCGGACGCCAAGGCCCTGGCGAAGAAGATCGAGGCTGACCAGACCGCCGAGATTCAGCAGATGAAGACCCTGCTCGGCACCCTCTGACCGGCCCGGGTGGTCCCGGCGTCCACCGCGGGCGCCGGGACCACCCCAGCATTCACACATGTGAATTGAATATGTACGATCGGCGCGGGAGCCGCCAAGCCGGCGCGGGCAGTCTTCCCCTACCCGCTCACTCGACGCTGGAGCGTTTCATGCAGGCTTCGAAGCGGGCCAAACAGCTCGCGCTCGGCGCGGTCGCCATCGTGGCGGCCGCGTTCACGATGATCGTCATCGCCCAGGCCAACCCGGCCTCGGCGCACGGCTCCACCACCGACCCGCCGTCGCGTAACTACGGATGTTGGGAGCGCTGGGGTGACGACCACCTCAACCCCACCATGGCACAGACCGACCCGATGTGCGCCCAGGCCTGGCAGGCCAACCCCAACACCATGTGGAACTGGAACGGGCTGTTCCGCGAGGGCGTGGGCGGCAACCACCAGGCCGCGGTGCCGGACGGCCAGCTGTGCAGCGGCGGCCGCACCCAGGGCGGGCTGTACGCCTCGCTGGACGCGGTTGGCGAGTGGGTGGCCAAGCCGATACCGAACAACTTCACGCTGACCATCACGGACCAGGCGAAGCACGGTGCCGACTACCTGCTGATCTACATCACCAAGCAGGGCTACAACCCGGGCACGCCGCTCACCTGGGGCAGCCTGGACCTGATCCAGCGCACCGGCAGCTACCCGACCACCGGGCTCTACCAGGCCCAGGTCAACGCGGGCAACCGCACCGGCCGGCACGTCGTCTACACGATCTGGCAGGCGAGCCACCTCGACCAGCCGTACTACCTGTGCAGCGACGTCACCTTCGGCGGCGGCACCAGCACCACGCCGCCCGTGACGACTCCGCCCGTGACCACGCCGCCGGTCACCACCCCGCCGGTCACGACACCGCCGCCGGGCAACGGCGCGTGCACGGCGGCGTACGCCAAGAGCAGTGAGTGGAGCGGCGGCTTCAACGCCACCGTGACGGTCACCGCGGGCAGCGCCGCGATCAGTGGTTGGACGGTCCGGTGGACCTGGGCCAACGGCCAGAGCATCACCAGCTCGTGGAACGCGACGCTGACCGCGAGCGGCGCGGCGATAACCGCCGCCAACGCCAACTACAACGGGCGGTTGAACGCCGGCCAGAGCACGAGTTTCGGGTTCAACGGCACCTGGAACGGCACGAACACCGCGCCGACGCTGACCTGTACGGCCAGCTGACGTAGGGCGGCGGGGCGGCACCCACCGTGCCGCCCCGCCGCAACGGCACCGCGCCCGCGGCTCCCGCGGCCTGCCTAGTCGAGGAGTACGCCCGGGTTGAGCAGGCCGGCCGGGTCGAGGGCGGCCTTGATCCGGCGCATGGCGGCGATCTCCTCCGGTGCTCGGGAGAGCGAGAGCCAGGGCGCCTTGGCCCGGCCCACGCCGTGCTCGGAGCTGATGCTGCCCCGGTGCGCGGCCACGAGGCGCAGCACGGCGTCGGTGACCTCCTCGGCGCGCTCTCCGGCGTCGAGCACGTTGACGTGCAGGTTGCCCTCGTTGAGGTGGCCGAACAGGATCGCGCGGGCGGCGGGCGCGACCGCCGCCACCGTGGCGGGCAGCTCGGCGACCAGCGCGGACAGCTCGCCCAGGGGGACGCACACGTCGAGCTTCGTCGGCACGCCGGCGGTGCTGATCGCCTCGGTGTGCGACTCGCGGTAGGACCACAGCCGTTCGAGGCCGGCGCGGTCGGACGCCACCGTGGCGTCGTCGACGGCCTCGCAGGTGGAGAGCATCTCCAGCACGTCGTCGGTCGGGTCGGTGCGGGCGGCGCACTCCAGCACCACGTAGGCGCCGGCGGCGTCGGCGAACGGGGCGGGCAGCTTGGCGTACGAGCGGACCAGGTCGAGGCCGTCGGGGTAGAAGATCTCGGCCGCCGACAGGCTGGGCAGTCGCGCCCGGGCGGCCGCGAGCAGATCCAGGGCCGCGTCGGTGCCGGCCACCGCGACGAGGGCCACCGCCCGCGCCGGCAGCAGGGGTACCAGCCGGAGCCGCGCCCGCGTCACGATGGCGAGCGTGCCCTCGCTGCCGGCCAGCAGCTGGGTCAGGTCGTAGCCGGTGTTGTCCTTGGCCAGCCCGGTCAGCCTGGTCAGCACGGTGCCGTCGGCCAGCACGGCCTCGAGGCCGGCGACCTGGGCGCGCATGCTGCCGTGCTGGAGCACGCGGATGCCGCCCGCGTTGGTGGCGATCATGCCGCCAACCGTGGCGGCCGAGCGGGCGGCCAGGTCGACGCCGAAGTCGAGCCCGGCGGCCCGCGCGTGGCCTTGGAGCTTCTCCAGGGTCACGCCGGCGCCCGCCGTCACCTGGGCCTCGACCGGGTCCACCGGGTCCAGCTGGCTAAGCCGGGTGAGGCTGACCAGCACTTCGCCGCCGGCCGGTACGCCCGCACCGACGAGGCCGGTGTTGCCGCCCTGCACCACGATCGGGGCGCCGGCGGCCGCGCAGGCGCGCACCACCGCCGCCACCTCAGCGGTGCTGGCCGGCCGCACGACGCAGCGGGCGCCGCCGGTGAAGCGTCGGGTCCAGTCCGTCTCGTACGGCGCGCGCAGGTCTCCGTCGACAAGCACGTGCGCCGGGCCGACCACCGCCCGCAGCTCGTCCTCCAGGTCGCTCACGAGAGGACTCGCAGGCGGATGGTCTGCTCCATCTCGCGCAGCCGGGTGAGCACGTCTTCGGAGTAGTCGACGCCGACGTCGGTCAGCAGGTAGCCGTGCTCGCCGCGGGTGGCCAGCAGCTGACCCTCGATGTTGACCGCGTGCTCGGCCAGGATGCTGTTGACCTGCGCCAGCACGCCCGGCGTGTTGCGGTGCACGTGGGCGATGCGGTGGGTGCGCGGCTGCTGCGGCAGCGCGATGGTCGGCAGGTTGACACTCAGCGTGGTGTTGCCCTCGCTGACGTACTGGGCCAGCTTGTTGGCCACGAACCCGCCGATGTCGGCCTGTGCCTCCTCGGTCGAGCCGCCGATGTGCGGGGTGAGGATCACGTTGGGCAGGCCGCGCAGCTCCGACTTGAACTCGTCGCCCCGACCCTTCGGCTCCTCCGGGAAGACGTCGACGGCCGCGCCCGCGATGTGGCCGCTCTGGAGGTGTCGCCGCAGCGCCGGGTAGTCGATGACGAAGCCGCGGGACAGGTTGAGGAACAGGCTCCGCGGCCGCATCTTGGCGAACTGCTCCTCGCCGAAGAAGCCGCTGTTGCCGGGGCGGCCGTCGACGTGCAGGGTGACCGTCTCGGCCACCTCCAGCAGCTCGTCGAGCGTGTCGCAGCGCTTGGCGTTGCCCAGCGCGAGCTTGTCGGCGGTGTCGTAGAAGTACACCCGCATGCCGAGGTTTTCCGCCAGCACGGACAGCTGGGTGCCGATGTTGCCGTACCCGACGATGCCGAGCGTCCGCCCGCGGACCTCGTGGCTGCCGGTGGCGGCCTTGTCCCACACACCCTCGTGCATGGAGTTGTTCTTCTCGACCACCCGGCGGGCGAGCATGACGATCTCGGCGAGGGCCAGCTCCACCACGCTGCGGGTGTTGGAGAACGGCGCGTTGAAGACCGCGATGCCGGACCGCGCGGCCGCCGCGAGGTCGATCTGGTCGGTGCCGATGCAGAAGGCGCCGACCCCGAGCAGGTGCGGGCTCGCCGCCAGGACCCGCTCGGTCACCTGCGTCTTGGACCGCACACCCAGCAGGTGTACGCCCCGCACGCGCTCGATCAACTCCTCCTCGTCGAGGGCGGAGGAAACTGTCTCGACGGCGCATCCCGCGGCACGCAGCCGGGAGACGGCGTCGGGGTGGATGCTCTCCAGGAGCAGTGCGCGCAGCGTTTCGTGGCCGGCCATGACGTCCAATCCAGTCGCGGATCTCGGCTAAAAGCCCAGGTCCAGATCGTAGTCAACGGCGGTGCCAGCCCCGCAGCTTGGTGGGGTTGAGGGTGATCCAGAGGACAGCGACACGCGCGCCGACCTGCTCGACCGCGACCACCGCCACGGCGTGTCCGGCGCGGCGGAGCGCCAGCCCGGCACGGCCGTTGACGGACTCGACGGTCAGCTCGGTGCCCGGCCGCCCGCACAGCAGCACGGCGACGAGCCGCGCCACCTCCTCCGCGCCGTGGACCGGCCGCCGGGGTGCGGGCACCACGCCGCCGCCGTCGCACACGGCGACGGCGGCGGCGTCCAGGGCGGCCCGGAGCGCGACGACGTCGCCTACCCGGCAGGCATCGGCGAACCCGCGCACGACATCCTCATGCGGCTCGCGCATACTCGCGCCGGGCACCCTGCTCCGTTTCGCCACCGGTCACGAACGCCTCCCGCGGCTCCTGCACCGCGGCCAGCGAGACGATGTCGCGGCCGAACACCGCGGCGGTCAGCCAGATCGCCAGCACCCGGACCTTCCGCTCCCAGCTCGGCACGGCCAGCACGTGGTACCCCCGGTGCATCAGCCAGGCCGGCAGCCCCTTGATCACGATGCGGCGGTACTGGAAGATGCCCCGGCCGAGGCCGAGCGTGGCGACCGTGCCGAGGCTGTGGTGCAGGTAAGGCTTGGTCTTGCGCCCGCGGAGGCTGGCCACGATGTTTCTGGCCAGGAGCTTGCCCTGCCGCACGGCGTGCTGGGCGTTCGGCACCGTGGCGACGCCGGGCCGGCCCGCGGCCAGGTCCGGCACGGCCGCGTCGTCACCCGCGCCCCAGGCGTCCGGCACCGGGTCGCTCTCGGTGCCGACCCGCAGGTCGGCCCGCACCGTCAGCATCCCGCGCTCGTCGATGGGCAGGTCGGTGTGGCTGCGCACCATCGGGTTGGCGGCGTTGCCGACGGTCCAGACGATCAGGTCGGAGTCGAACTCCACGCCGGTCGAGAGCACCACGTGGCCGTCGCGCGCGGAGACGACCTGGGCGTTGAGGTGCACCTGTCCCCCGCGCTTCTCCAGCGACCGCACTACCCACCGGCCGGGCTCGTCGGTGACCTCGGGAAGGATCCGGTCCCGCGCCTCCACCAGGTGGAACCGCAGCTCGGCCGGGTCCACCTCGGGGTACCTGCGCAGCAGCGACCTCGCCAGGGACAGCAGCTCGCCGAAGCCCTCGACGCCGGAGAAACCACCGCCCACGAACGTCACGGTGAGCAACTTTCGGCGCAGCGGCCCCGGCTCGAGCGTCGCGGCCCGGTCGAAGGCGGTCAGCAGCCGGTCGCGGATCGCCACCGCCTCCTCCACGTGCTTCATGCCGATCGCCTGCTCCGCCACGCCGGGAACGGCCAGCTTGCGGGTGACCGCGCCGGCGGTGACGACGATGATGTCGTAGCCGAGCGCGAACTCGGGACCGTCGGCCGGCCGCACGGTGGCGGTCCGGTGCGCGTGGTCGACGGCCACGACGGTACCCGTGACGAGCTTGGTCTTGTGGAGGTGGCGGCGCAGCGACACCGCGGCGTGCCGGGCCTCGACCGACCCGGCCAGCACCTCCGGGAGGAAAGGCTGGTAGGTCATGTAGGGCCTCGGGTCGACCACGATGACCCGCGCCTCGTCCCGCCGGAGCTTCTTCTCCAACTTCCACGCCGTGTAGAAGCCGGCGTATCCGCCACCGACCACCAGGATCGTCCGCATCTCGTCCTCACTTCTCTCGTGTCACCAGCTATGACCGGACAGCACGCTGGTTTGTGACACGGGAGCGGTCAGGCCGGCAGGGACACCCCCGCGATCTTGGTCGGGTTGAACATCCACATCACCTGGTCGATGCCGTCGGCGGACGCGTTGACGGTGAGGACCGCGAACACCTTGCCGTCGCGGCGCAGCACGGCGGAGGTCTGCCCGTTGGTGCTCGCCCACTCGACATCGACGCCGATCCAGAACCAGCCCGCGACGGCGGTGACGAACTTCGCCACCCGCCCGACGCCGACCACCGGGCGCCGGGACACGCGCGCCGCGCCATCGCCGTCCGAGTAGCTCGTCACGTCCGCCGCGAACAGCCGTTCCAACCCGCTCATGTCGCCGGTGCGGGCGGCCTCGACGAACGAGGTGAGCAACTCCCGTTGGGCCGCGGCCGTGGCGGGGGCGCGCTTTTCGCCGGCCATGTGTTTGCGGGCCCGGCTGACCAGCTGGCGTACCGCCGGCTCGGTGGCCTGGAGGATGTCGGCGATCTGGGCGTACGGGTAGTCGAACGCCTCACGCAGCACGTAGGCGGCGCGCTCGTTGGGGGTGAGCCGCTCCATCAGCAGCAGGGCGGCGAACTCCAGGGCCTCCCCGCGCTCGGCGCCGAGGTAGGGGTCGGCGCTGGTGTCGACCGGCTCGGGCAGCCACGGGCCGATGTACGTCTCGCGGCGTACGCGGGCCGACTGGAGCGCGTTGATGGCCAGCCGGGTCGTGGTGGTGGCCAGGAACGCGGCCGGGTTGACCACCGCGTCACGGTCGGTCGCCTGCCACCGCAGCCAGACGTCCTGCACGACGTCTTCGGCCTCGGCGACGCTGCTGAGCATCCGGTACGCGATGCCGAACAAGCGCGGCCGCAGGCTGGTGAAGACGGCTGCCGCCTCGTCCAGATCCGCCACGCGACCAAGATTACTGGCCGCGCCCCGCTCAACCGGCGCCGTGCGCTTGATCTCTCACCGCGCCGAGCCGCAGGTGCGAGAGCACGACCGGGTCGATCCGGCCCGGCACGAGTCGCTCCTCCAGGTTTTCCACGCCGGCCCACGCGGCGAGCGCGGCGTCCAGGCCGTCGCCGCCCGGTGGGTGGCCGGTGGCGGCCAGCAGCGCGGCGACCTCCTCGGCGAGCGGGCCGTCGAGGTCGAGCAGGTCCGCCGGATCGGACCGCCCGAACAGCAGGCCGTGGATGTCGAGCAGCCGGCGCAACTCCGCGACCGGGTCCGGGTGGTCGTCGACCCGCAGGTCGATCAGGACGTCGCTGCCGCCGCCGTACCCGCCACCCTTGGTGACCACGAGCAGCGCGGCGCTCTGCCGCCCGCGCCGGTCGCCGCCGGCCCGGTCCCCGGCGCCCAGCGCGGCGACGAGCCGGGCCGGGAAGGGCTCGGCGGCGGCGCCGAGCCACGCGTCCCGCATCGCGTCGACCACCTCCGGGCCCACGAGGATGTTGCCCTGCGCCGCCCATCCGGGCCCGGCCGCACCGCCCGCCCAGTCGTGGCATCCGCCGCCGGTGAAGGTCGCGCCGTCCCCCTCGGCACCGACCACCCCGACCTGCCGCTGCGCCCGCCCCGGGTCCGCGGCGACGAGCCCGGCGACCACGTCGGCGGCCGCCACCCCGGTGCGCAGCAGGGCGAGGCCTTGCGGGCGGTACGCGAGGTTGGCGTACGCCTGGGTGGCGAGCGCGCCGACCTCGGCCTCGGCGGCCGGCACGACGGCGCCGACCGCGAGGAACTTGCTCGCCACGGCCACCCCGTGCGTCCGCCCGTCGTCGGAGCGGGCAACGATCGAGAACGTCACCCTCGCGAGGCTAGCTAACGGCGTGGGCCCAGGCTACGGCGACAGATCGTGGTATTTGGGTGCCCCTATGGGGGCGGTTGCGTACCACGATCGTTGGGGCTTGGCGCGCGGGGCTGGCAGCGCGGGCCGGGGATTTCGGCTCGCCCCGCGAGCCGCCGGCCCGCGCGGTCTCCGGCGGGAGCGGCGGCCCGCCGCTGACGCGGACCCGGGACAAAAGACGACGACGCACGCCCGATCGTTGATCGGTCTGGACCACCGCGGACATCACAAAGGGCGACGGCCCCCTCGCCGGCTTGGGCGAGAGGGCCGTCACCGGCGCGGGGAGCTGCCTAGATCGGCTGCGGCTCCGCGTAGAGGAAGTCGTCCATCACGACGACGTCCCAGCTACCCCCGTCGTTGTTGCTCGCGCCGAGCGGGCGGTTGCCGGTGGTGATCCGGACCTCGTAGATGTCGGCGTCCGTCTTCACGCCGAGGAACGACAGGCTCTTGTTGGCCTGCTGCCCCTTCGGCACGTTCTGCCACCAGATCAGGCCGCCCCACTGGTCGTACAGCTCGATCTTCGTGCTGTTGGCCAGGTCGACGTCGGTGAAGACCGCACCGAACCCCTTCACCGTCGCCGGCCAGGTGCTGCCGGGCTGGAAGAAGTTGATCCGCATCTGGTTGGTACCCACCGGAGTGAAGAGCCGCTCCGGGCTGAACGTGCCGAAGATGTTCGGGTACTGCGGGTTGATGTTCCCGAAGCGCACCGGCGTGTTGGTCGGGTTGGCGCTGTCCGCGCTGACCTGGAACTTGTTGTTGCCGCTGGCGAAGACCGCACCCCGCGGGACTGTCGTGTTGAAGAAGTCCCGCGGCAGCGCGTTGGGCGACGACTGCGCGTCCGGCGTGCCGTCCCAGTTGATCTCCCGGCGACCGGCGGGCTGGCTGCCCAGGGTGCTGCCGTTGTTGGGGTCGCCGAGCAGGGTGCGGTAGAGGTTGACGGTCGGCGCGAGACCCGCGGCGTCGGCGGCCGTACCCTCGATCTTGGTCACCGCGGCGGACGCCGGCGGCGCCAGCGCCACGACCCCGACCGACGCGGCCGCGGCGGTGGCGGCTGCCAGCCCGAGGATGCGCCGGCGGAGTACACGGGTGTTCTGTCGCATGGAGATGTTCCCCCCGAAAGTTTGGACGTGCCCGGACTGTCCAGGCCGGTAAAGCCTCGGCCAGCGGTGCTGGGTGAGGTGCGGGGTGCCGCGGGGGGAAACGCTGGAGACGCTGGTCAGGGCCGTGGATACGCAGCGGCGATAAACCGACAAATCCATTGACCCCCGACGCTGGCCGCGCCGATGCTGGGCGGACGCCCCTCAGCCGCCGAGCGCGTGAGAGGAATCGTGCCCGTCCAGACGCAAGCAGACCGGCCATCGGTGAGCGACGGCGCGGCCGCGCCGCTGACCCGCTTCGTCGGCCGGGTCAACGAGGTCGCGTCCCTGACCCGGCTGCTGGACGAGGTCCGGCTGGTGACGCTGATCGGGCCGGGCGGCAGCGGCAAGACAAGGCTGGCCCGCGCCGTGTGTGACCGGCTGCGCGCCAGCCAGCCGGGACTGTCCTGGGTGGAGCTCGCCGAGCTCGACGCACCGGCGCTGCTGGCGCAGACCGTCGCGACAGCCGTCGGTGTGAGCGACGCGCCGAACCTCGCGCCGGACCGCGCGCTGGTCCGCCACTTCCAGGAGCGCGCGGCCGTGCTCGTGCTCGACAACTGCGAGCACCTGATCGACGCGGCCGCCGGGCTGGTCGGGCGCCTGCTCCGGGCCTGTCCGGGACTGCGCGTGCTGGCCACCAGCCGCGAGCCGCTCGCCGTCGCGGGCGAGACGACCTGGGCGGTCGGCGGGCTGTCGCTGCCGTCCGCCGGCGAGGCCGTGTCGGCGGCCGACCTGGCCGGCAGCGAGGCGGTGCAGCTGTTCGTGGACCGCGCCCGCCTGGTCCACCCGACGTTCGACGTCACCGACCGCAACGCCGGGACGATCGCCCAGCTCTGCCGCGGGCTCGACGGGATGCCGCTGGCGCTGGAGCTGGCCGCGGCCCGGCTGCGGGTCCTGCCGCTCCAGCAGGTCGTCGACCGGCTCGACGACGCGTTCAGCCTCCTGGTGACGAGCGTGCGGGACGCCTCGCCGCGCCACCAGACCATGCGGGCGACGCTCGACTGGAGCTACCACCTGCTGCCCCCGCCGGAACAGGCGCTGTTCGCCACGCTGTCGGTGTTCCGCGGCGGCTTCACCGCCCAGGCCGCCGAGGCGGTCGCCGCCCCGGCCGAACGCGGCCAGGCGTTCGAGCTGCTCGCCCGGCTCGTCGAGAAATCGCTGGTACAGGTGCACAGCGAGGGCGGCGACGAGCGCTACCGGCTGCTCGACGTCGTCCGCCAGTACGCCGAGCAGCGGCTGGACCCCGGCGGGCCCGGCGCCGCCGGTCGGCACGCGGCCTGGTACCTCCAGGTCGCGGAGCGGGCCGACGCGCTGCTCGCCACCGACGACCAGGCTCTCTGGCTCGACCGGCTGCACCGCGATCAGGACAACCTGCGGGCGGCGCTGGTCTGGGCCCGGCGGCACGATCCGCCGCTCGGCGTCCGCCTCGCCGCCGCCCTCGGCCGGTACTGCCGGGTCCGCGGCAACTACGCCGAGGGGCACGAGTGGCTCCAGGCCGCCGTCGCCGCGGTCGACGACCGCACACCCCCGGCGGTACAGGCCAAGGCCCTGCTCGGTCTGGGGATGCTCGAGTTCCTGCTGTGCGAGTACGACCGCGCGGCGGCGCGCCTGCGGCGGGCACTCGACCTCTACGACCCGGCCGAGGAGCCACGCGTCGTCGCCTCGGCGCTCCAGGTGCTCGGCAGCATCGCCCGCGAGCAGGGACAGTACGCGGCCGCGCGGGCCCGGCACGAGGAGTGCCTCGCGACGTGGCGGAGGCTGGACGACCCGGCCGGCGTCGCCCGCTCGCTCAAGTCGCTGGGCTTTACGGCCTGGCTGGAGGCGGACTACGCGCGCGCCCACCGGCTCACCAGCGAGGCCCTGCGCGGTTTTCGCGACCTCGGCGACGGCGAGGGCATCGTCGGCGCGCTGGTCGACCTCGGCGCGACCACCTACCGCCAAGGCGATCACGCGAAGGCCCGGCTGCTGCTGCGGGAGAGCCTGGCCCTCTCCGAGCGGCTCGGCTCCCGCGAGGGCACGGCCTGGTCGATGGAGCAGCTGGGTCTGCTCGCCGCCGCGGAAGCCGACCATCCCACGGCGGTCCGCCTGCTGCGCGGCAGCCTCGTCGCCCACTACGAGCTCGGCGACCGGTGCCGCACCGCCAGCGTGCTGGAGGAGCTGGCCGGCGAGCTGGCCCGCGGACCGGACGCTCGCACGGCGGCACGCCTGTTCGCCGCGGCGACGGAGCTGCGCGCCGCCATCGGCACGCCGGTACCCCCGTGCGACCACGACGACCACGAACGCCGGCGCCGCGCGATCGAGGCCGCCGGCGGACCGTCCATAGTGGAGACCGCCGCAGTGGCCGGGCAGGCGATGCCCTTCGACCAGGCGGTCGCGGAGGCCGTGGCGGCGGCCGACGAGCTCCTGCGCGCCCCCGCCCGCACGGCACCGGCCGCGCCCTTCGGGCTGCGGGTCCACGCGCTCGGCCGGGCCCGCGTCGAGGTGGGCGGCCGCACGCTGTCGAGCGAAGACTGGACGTACGGCAAGCCGCGCGAGCTGTTCTACCACCTGCTGACCCGGCCCGGCGCCACCAAGGCCGAGGTCGGCCTCGCGCTGTGGCCGGACGCCTCCGCGAAGGAGCTGCGCAACAGCTTCCACACCGGCATGAAGCACCTGCGCCGCGCCCTCGGTGACCACCGGTGGGTCCGCTTCGTCGACGGCGGCTACCTCATCGACCGCACGGGCGGCCTCTGGTACGACGTCGACGAGTTCGAACGGGCCGCGGACCAGGCCCTGACCGCCGGCACCATCCCGGCACTCACCGCCGCGGCCGGCCGCTACCCCGGCGACTTCCTCGTCGACCTGGCCGTGGGCGGCTGGGCCGACGCCCGCCGCGAGCGGCTACGCCGCCGTTTCGAGCAGGTGATGCTCACCCTCGGCAGCCTTCAGGGCCAGGACCGCCGGTACGTGGACGCGGCCGAGACCTTCGCCCGGCTGGTGGCGCACGACCCGTTTCTGGAGGCCGCGCACCGCGGCCTGATGCGCTGCCATGTGGCCCTGGGCAACCGGGCCCGCGCCATCCGGCAGTACCAGGAACTCGTCGAGCTGCTCGACACCGGCCTCGGCACGGCGCCCGCCCCGGAAACCGCGGCTCTGTACGCGAAACTCCGCGCGCCCGTGCCCTCCGCCCGCTGAGCCATGAGTCACAGGCACGATCCTGCTCCACGTCCGACTCACGTCACAACGAGACGTCGAATCACTGACGGCCATAACGATGTCAGTCAAGGCGGACATCGACTCCGTCGTCAAGACGATCGGTCGCCACTGGCCGGGATCGATAATCGAGTGATCGACACTCCAGCACGGCGGCGGCCCGGTCAAGGGCGGAAGCTGGCCCGGTACTCCGTGGGTGTGCGCCCCGTCAGCTCGCGAAACGCGGCGTTGAAGGCCGACAGCGAGCCGTAACCAACCGAGAACGCGACCTTCGTGACCGGGGTGTCCCCCGCCGCCAGCTCCTCGATCGCGCGCAACACCCGCATACGGCGCAGCACCGCGCGCCACGTCATGCCGGTCTCGTCCTCGAAGCGCCGGGCCAGCGACCGCGGCGTGAGGCCGACATCGTCCGCCACGTCTTCGAACCGGACCTCGCCGTCGAGGCGCTCCTCCGTGATCCGCAACGCCTGGCGCAGCTCCGGCGACCGCCCCGACGGCACCACGACCGGGCTCGGCCGCTCGGCGAGCCGCCAAGTGACCGCGGCGAGCGCCGCGAACAGCGTCCTGCCATAGGCCGGCAGCGGGGCGTCTGACTGGCCCCACGCGCCGCACTCGGTCAGCAGCGCGCGGGCCAGCGGGCTGAGATCGAAAACGGTGAGCGGTGCCGGCGGCGCCGGCGTGAAGCCGGTGTCGAACAGCGCCGACGCGGTCGTGACCGGTTGCGGGATGCTCACCTGGATCGGGCGGCCCGCCTCGATCAGCGCGGCGCGGGCCGGTGGCAGCAGCCAGGCCTGGCCCTCCGCCGCCAGCCGCAGGGCACCGGCGGAGGCGCAGAGCAGATAGTGGCGGTCCACGCGTAGCTCGCGAGCGGGCTCCGGCGGAAACGTCCGCACGAAGCTGTACGCCTCCCGAGTCATCGAACGATCGTAGGGGCGGTCAGCGCACCGTCTCCAGCAGCTCGGCCTGGAAACGCCGGCTCACCGGTGCGCCGACCATGAGCGGTCGGATCGCCTCGCCCGAGCGCCTGAACGCGTCCGAGCCCACGTAAGCGGCGAACGACGCCTCGTCGTCCCACTCGTGCACGATGGTGACCGCTGTCTCGTCGTCGCGTGAGGCGTAGACGCGGAAGGCGACGTTGCCCGGCATGGCGCGCACGGCGTCACGCTCGCCGTCGAGCTGGGCCAGGGCGGTGGGGCGGTCGGTGGCCGCGGTCTTGAAGTCGACGATCGCGATAAGCAAAAGGAACCTCCTGGATCGGAACGGATACCCCGATCCTCACCCACCGCTCGCCGGCCGGCCTCCGTGAGCCGGACGCGTTTGCGCTCCCAGCGGACAGGCGCCCTACGAAGGGCAGACGTGGCCGTCGTGGAGCTGCTCCGCCCCGACGGCGGAGCTTGCCTATCTGGGCGAGCGGACGACGGCCTCCGCGATCCGCAGGGCGGCCTGGGCGGGCGTGAGGTGCGTGGTGTCGACGACCTCGGCCTCGCGGTGCAGCCAGGTGCGGGCCGCCTCGGCGTAGGGCTCAAGGTATTTGAGGCGAAACGCGGAGGGGACGGGATGTTCTCCCTCGATGCGCCTGCGAAGGGTGTCTTGGTCGGCGTGGAGGACGAAGTGCCTTACCGGGATGGCATGTTCGTCGAGGCCCGCGCTGATCTCGCGCCAGTACTGCTCGACCAGGACCGTCATGGGCATCACCAGAGTGCCGCCGGCGTAGTCGAGTACGCGGCGGGCGGTATCGACGACGAGTTGGCGCCACGGTGGCCAGTGCTGGAAGTTGTCCGTCCGGGGTAGTCCAGGCGTGATGTCCATGAGTGTCTCGCCGACCTTCTCGGCGTCGAACACCCGTGAGTCCGGGATCAGTCGCTGCACGAGGGCACTGGTTGTCGTCTTACCCGCGCCATGGGTGCCGTTGATCCATACGATCATGGGACCCGATGCTAGCGCCGCGGGCCGCGGAAGCGCGCACCGCGAGCCAGCGGAGCGGCCACAAGCACGCAAGGCCGGAGTGGAGCCGCCGCTATGCGAAGCGGTGGCGCCCGGCAGTACACCGGGCGCCACCAGAGGGGAGTGTCAGGCTCCGTACGGCGCGTCGACCTCCATTGTCGACGGTGCGCCGTCGACCGTGCCGGTGGCCTTGACGGTCACGGTGCCGGCCGGCACCGTCGCGCGCCGGGTGTTGAACGACTGGTAGGCGGATTTGCCCGGGGCGACGTCGGGCACCGTCCGCGAGCCGTAGGGGGTGGCGATCTCGATGGTGAGTGGCACGTCGTCGGCGTTGCGCACGCTGACCGACAGGTAGGTGTTGCCGCCGATGACCTGCGTGCGGACCTGTACCTCGACGGCCCACGTCGCCGGCGGCCGGAGCTCCCGGTCCGCCTGGGCGGCGCGGGAGACGACGAGGTCCTTCTCGGCCGCGGTGAAGACACCCGCCGCCACGAACGCCTCGGCGGTGTGGGTGACCGCCGCGACGAAGGCACCGTGGGTGGCGAACGGCGCGTGGTCCCACACCAGGTCGAGGAACGTCGGACCGTCGGTGCCGGGCGACGGGATGCCCGTCACTGGTACGTCGTAGCGTGGCAGGCCGTCGTCGCGCTTGCGGTTGGGCACGCCGGTGTCGATGGAGCCGAACACGATCGCCGGCTCGACCCGCCGGAAGTACGACGAGACGGGTTGCGTGTCGCTGATGTAGTACGGCCGCACGGTGAACCCCTGCGCCGTGAAGACCGGGTCGCCCGCCGCCGTGGTGCTCGCGAGCGTGACCGCCGCCCGGGAGTAGTCGCCGTCGCGCTTGAGGTGGCGGTAGAGGGTCAGCTCGCGGAAGTTGCCGCCGCCCGGGTTTCCGACGATCTGGAGCAGCACCGGCCCCCAGAAGACGGCCTGGGTGTCGGGGCGGTCGAGCGCCCGCTCGATCCTGATGCTGAACGGCATCCGGACCTCGATAGTGTCGCCGGCCTCCCAGGTGCGGCTCAGCGTCAGGTAGGTGCCCGGCTCGGCGTCGACGGCCTGCGCGACGCCGTTGACCGTGACCGAAAAGCCCTTCTCCACCCAGCCCGGCACGCGCAGCTTGATGTCGAGCGGCCCGTCGCCGTCGATCGTCAGCTTCGTGCGGTCCTCCCGGGGGTACGACGTCTGCTGGGTCACCGTGAAGCCCTTTTCGGCCCAGGTGAGCGTCGACGGCGCGTAGAGGTTGACCCACAGCGTGCTGCCGTCGGCCGACTTGAGGTAGATCGTCTCCTGGTACTTGGTGTGGTTTTCCAGGCCGGTGCCGCCGCAGCAGGTGCCGGTGTTGCCGTAGCTGCGGGCGGTGCCGGGCGTCAGCGGCTGGAAGTAGGTGAGCTGCGGGTCGCTGGTGCTCGTGGTGTCCGCCCGCGACCCGGTGATCATGTTGAGCAGGCCACGCTCGTAGTAGTCCATGTACGCCGGGTCGTGCTCGTGCAGGAAGAGCTCGCGCGCCAGCTTGAGCAGGTTGTACGTCGTGCACGTCTCCGCGCCGCCCTGCGCGATCGCGTTGGCGATGTTGTCGCGGTTTTGGAACAGCTCGACGTTGTTGTTGGAGCCCGGGTAGTTGCCGCCCGTCCCGCCGCTGGCGAACATCCGATGTGGAACGACCATGCCGTAGAAGTTCTTGGCGGCCGCGAGGTACTCCTGGTCGCCGGTGTGCTCGAAGATGCGCATGTAGCCGATGAACTGCGGCACGTGCGTGTTGGCGTGCAGGCGCTCGGGGCGGCGCCGGCCGGGCCGGTTTTGCGGGGTGACCACGAGGATGTCGCGGTTTTCCACGCAGGCGCCGAAGAGCGACTCCCGGTTGTCGAAGCACTTGGCGGTCTCCAGGTGCTTCGCCTCGCCGGTGAGCGCGTAGATCTCGGGGAAGACCTCGTTGGCACCGCCGAACTCGCCGGCGATGTAGAGGTCCCACATGTAGTTGAGGTTGTCGCGGGTGATGGGGCCGGTGTAGTCGGGGTGGTTCTTGTCGCCGACAGTCAGCGCGAGGTGGGCCCAGTCGGCCATCTTGACGACGACGTCGCGGGCCAGCGTGTTGCCGGTGTGGTAGTAGGCGTCGAGCAGGCCGCGCATGATCTTGTGCTGGGTGTACCAGGGCGCCCACGTGTTGGTGTCCGCGTTGCCGCCGTAGACCGCCCAGCGCGGCGGGCCGAGCCGCAGCACCGCGTCTTCCGGGATCGCGCCGACGTATCCGGGGTGGGTCGGCACCCAGTCGGCCGCCCCGCCCTCGCGGGCCGCCACGACGCCGCCGTCGCGGCCGTTGGGCGAGGCGTCCTTGAGGGTGGTGCCGCCCTCTTCGTCGAACCGGTACCAGGCGATGCTCCCGCCGGTGGTGCTGCCCGCCGGGGAGTCCTGCATGGACAGCAGCTCCTGCTGACTGAGCGCCCGGTCGAAGATGTGAAACTCGTCGATGGTCGCGTCGAGGAACGGGTCGCCGTACTGCGACCGCCCGATCCACCGGTTGCCCGGGTTGCCCAGGCTCGACGGGTTGAGCGTCATGCTCGTGTTGGTGCCCACCGGCTGACCGTCGACCCACAGCGTGCCGGTGGTCTGCGACAGCGTGACGGCCAGGTGCACCCACTGGTTGGTCGGCAGCGCGGCGGTGCCGTTGATCCGCTGCTCCTGGCCCGATCCGCCGACGGTGATGGCGAAGCGGGGCACGTTGCCGGTCACGCCGGCCCGCGGGGTGAGGAACATGTTGACCGTGGTGTTCTGTCCGAAGTCGAACAACCGGGTCCAGCTCTGCGTGGACGCCAGGTTGACCCAGGTCGCGATCGTGAAGTCGGTGAGCTGGTTGATCGCCTCCTGGGGCAGCGTCACGTACTGCGCCTTGCTCGGCCCGTTGAGGCGCAGCGCGCTGCCGTAGCGGCCCGGCACCCGCTCGATCACCGGCTCCGGCGGCTCCTCACCGCCCGGCCCGCCGCCGTCCATCCGGGCGGTGATCGCGGCCTGGCAGGCGGCGAGCTCGGTGACCATCCAGTCGAGCTTGCCCTTGAAGACGGCCTCGCCCTGGTCGGCGTACGCCTGCGCGAGCGCCGTCATGTAGTGGCCGGCCCAGTGACCGCTCAGTAGCCCGCCGTCTTCCCAGCCGCCCGGCACCGACACGCCCGCCGGGTTGGGCCGGCCGGCCTGGTTGTTGAACAGGACCAGGAAGCGGCGCTCGTCGTAGGACCGGAGGAAGTTCTTGACGCGGTCACGCTTTTCCTGGAGCAGACCGCTGCCGAGCCGCACCTGCGCCAGCGAGAAAGGGCGGACCGGCGCGGTGCCGCCCGGACCGGGATCGGCGGCCAGCGCGAACGCCGCGCCCGCGGCGGGCGCCGCCTCGGCGGCGGACACCCCCAACATGCTAGTGCCGGCCACCGCTCCCGCGCCGAGAGCGGATGCCTGAAGAAGTTGACGTCGGTTGAATCTGACCTCGTCCAATGAAGGTCCTTCCGCGCGACGGATGCCCGGTCTCCGAAAACCTTTTCGGGAATGGTGGCAGTGTGTTACGTCCATGTCAACAGTTGACCTTGGGACGCCAATCTGAGCAGGGGCATTGCCACCCGAGCGACTGGACCTCTGCGCCGAAAAGTTTTCGGTGCCTAGGCGTACACGGCGCGCACGGCGTCGACGAACTGCTGCCCGCGCGCCGAGGCCGGGCCGTCCTTCGCCGGAAACAGCTCGGTGCGCAGGCCGTAGGTCAGCTCCAGCTGCACGCCGGCCCCGTCGGCGTCCTTGTTGACGAAGTTGTCCGGCGACGTGCCGGCGATGTCGGCCGGCGCGGGCCGCACGACCGTGAAACCGGCCGCCCGCAACGCGGTGGCGAGCGCGACGCCGGTCTCGGTGTCCCGTCCTCCGATGTAGACGACGCTGCCCGCCTTGGACGTGCCGTGTACCGACAGCGCGTGGGTCCGCTGTCCGATCAGGATCAGGCACTCCTCGACGTCCCAGTGCTCGCTCGTCACATGCAGCCGCGGATAGTTCTGCCCCGCGGGCAGCTTGCCCTTGAACTGGCACTGGGTGTGCTCGCTGCCCGCGATCGCACTCGCGATCTCACTGGTGCGCGGCTCGATCGACCCGCCGTGCGGCGCGACCACGACGAGCGGCGAGTCGGTGACCGTCCACGTTAGATCGAACGCGACCCCCTCCTGCTCCACCTTGCGCAGCGCGGTCATCGACGGGTACTCCGCGACGGTGCCCGGCGTGGCGACCGCCTGCCGCACCGGCGGGCGGCCCGCCTGCGCGCCGCCGTATCCGATCAGGAGCACGAGCGATCCGGCGATGGTGCCGAGGACCAGGCGCGTGAGTCGGTCCATTGTGGTCTCCTCACGAGGTGACAGGGTTGGCGCGCAGGCCGCCCTCGGCGCCCGTCCAGGGGCCGGTGGCGGGGCCGGGCAGGTCGGAGCGGGCGATCGACAGGACGGCCGAACCGGTCGCCGCCGGGCGGTCGTCGCGGGTGACGAACGCGAGCAGGCCACCGTCGAGCAGGAGCATGCCGTCGACGCCGCCGCGCCCCGGCAGAGCGAGGTGGGTGGTGACGGTCAGGTCCGGCGCCGCCGACTGGAGGCGCCCGTCGCGGAGGAAAGCGACGCGGCCGTCGGCGGCCAGCACCGGCCCGACGGTGTAGTAGCCGGGCAGGACCGGGCCGTCGGTCATCGTGCCGTCGGGATGCAGCAGCCGGAGGCGGCACCGCGAAGGCGTGCTGTTTTCCAGCTCTACGACGCGGATCACGCCGTCGGTGCCGACCAGCGCCCGCCCGTGGCTCGGCCACTCGGCCACGACCGCGCCGTCGCCGTCGAGCAGCCGCGTGCCGAACGCGCCGTATCCCTGCTCCCCGACCAGGAAGCGCCCGCTCCCGGCGATGGCGCGGTCACCGGACGGCGCCGGCGCGGTGCTCCACAGTAGACGGCCGGTGTGCAGGTCGACGCAGAAGCTGACGCCCAGCCCGCCGGCGACCTCGAAGAACGTGGCCAGCACCCGGTCACCGCTGACCAGCACCGGCTCCCACCGGGTCGTGCGGAACGTCTCGGCCTTGTACGCGGATATCGGGCGGGGCTGCCAGCCGGTGGCCACGCCCACCTCGGTGATCCCCGGGTACGCCATGTCGGGCGCCGGCAGGTCGGTGACCCAGCGGCGGCGGCCGCGGTCGTCGAGCAGCTCCAGCCGGGCGGGCGCGGCCCCCGGGGCGTTGCTCCCCCACACGACGAGCGCGCCGCCGGCGAGCAGCACGAACGCGTCGATGGCACGGTCGCTGTGCCCACCGTCGAGAGTGAACCGGCGGCCCGACTCGCCGCCCGGAAGTGTCTCCTCGAGCACCGCGCCGCCGCCGACCCAGACCCCGCCGTCATCGGCGACCCGCGGGCCGCGGTGGCCGTCGACCGGACGCGCCCAGAGCAGCCGGCCCGCCAGGTCGACCGCACACAGGCGCGTGCCCTCGGCACCGCCGGTGACGGCGTAGACCGGCCCGCCCGGCCCGGCCGCGGCGATCGATCCGGGCTGGCCCGGCAGCTCGACGGACTCGACCGCCCAGTCGCTGACCGCGTCGCTCATCGCCTGCATACTAGCGGCCGTCGATGGCAGCTCCACCTTCTCGGCCCGAAACCCGATTCATCGAGATTTGGGCTACCGCGACGTCCGCCGTGGTCCCGACCGCTGCTCCCGCGGCCTCACCCGTCCGCTGCCGGTCACGGTCACCCTTTGCGGCCTCCGGCCCGTCGCGGGGCCATATCGGTGGTCGCGCCGGGCCCATGGGCCGGATTGGATTTGCGAACCCGCGGAGGGTGAGGCCGCGGGAGCAGCGGTCCGGACCCAATGCCACCCACCCTAAGTCGATCAAGGGGCTGACCTGGACATTCCGGGGCGCGCGGGTGACAGGACCGGCAAGCGCCCACGGCCCCCCATGGATTTCCCGCCCGCACAGGCTGGGCCGGCCTCGCCGGCCACCGTCTGTGACGCAGCGTCGGCGGGCTCGGTTGAGAAACGTCAAGATCTAGGAGAGTTAGGGTTGAAATAGCGCCCTAACTCTCCGAGATCCCCCTAGATCCCGAATCTTGGGCCGCGTGTACGGCGGCGACGGTTACTCAGGGCTACGAAGCTCCTGCTTCAAGGCTCCCGCCGCCTGGTCGGCGACAGGCATCGTGGACAAACATCCCGGACCGCGGGCCGCGCATCCGCACAGGCAAAGCGTGACCGCGACCAAACGCGAGGGTGAGCCGCAAGCAACAGCGGACGGGTGAGGCCGGCGGGAGCAGCGGTCTGGACCACGACGGACATCGCGGTAGCTCACATCTCTCGAATCGGGCCCTTGACGCCGCGCACGCCGAAGCCGCCGGCGGGCCGGACCCAACCGGGGCGTGGGGTGCCGGGGTATACCGGGGTATGAGACCGCCGATCCCGATTGCCCGGTTGGCAGCCGACCAGCCGGCCGACGCGGGTGAGTTCACCGAGTGGGTGCGGCCGCACCTGCCGGCGATGGCCCGGTTGGCGGCGCGCCTCGCGCCGCGGGCCGATCGGGACGACGTGGTGCAGGAGGCGCTGGCGCGGGCCTGGACGAAGCGGCGCAGCTACCGTCCAGACCGGGGTTCGCCGGCGACCTGGCTCCTCGCGATCACCGCGGACCAGGCGGCGAAGGCGCGGCGGCGGGCGGACTCGGTCGGCCGGATCGCGGCCGCGCTCGCCTCGCTGCGCGGGACGAAGGTCGAGGCCAACACCGGGCAGGTCGACCTGGAACGCGCGCTGGCGCAGCTGACCGCCCGGCAGCGGCTCGCGATCGACTGCGTGTACTTCGTCGGGCTGACCGTGGCCGAGACCGCCGCGTTGATGCGCTGCTCGCCGGGCACGGTGAAGTCGACGCTCTTCGACGCCCGGGCCCGGCTGCGGGTGCTGCTGGCGGTGACGGGATGAGGAGGCACCGGTGAACGAGGACGTCGACCAGATCCTCACCGACGCGGCGGAGCGCTGGCAGGCCGCGCAGCCGCCCCCGCCCGAGCCGGACCAGGCCCGGTGGGCCACCGAGCGGACGTCGCTGTGGCGGCCGCGCGCGGCGCGGTTCCTCACGGTCGGGGTGGTGGCCGCGGCGGTCGCGGCGACCATCGTCGGCAGCATGGCGCTCTGGCCCGAGGCGGCCGGCGGGCCCGAGCAGGTCCCGGGGTCGACCACCGCGGCGCCCACCGGCAGGCCCGATCCGGCCACGCTGGTAGTCCGGGACGGCGACGTGGTGGAGGCGGCGGGCGAGGTCG
This sequence comes from Phytohabitans sp. LJ34, assembly GCF_052068095.1. NCBI lineage: Bacteria > Bacillati > Actinomycetota > Actinomycetes > Micromonosporales > Micromonosporaceae > Phytohabitans > Phytohabitans sp. LJ34. Next base: position 265,347 of record NZ_JBQHDG010000016.1, read on the forward strand.
AGGTCGACGAGGGGAAGCCAGTCCGGTTCTGCCCGCCCGCCGTGCGGGCGCTGCCGGTGCGGGCGCTGCCGGCGCCATGCCCGTTCGCACTCACCGCGACGGGTGTCGACCTCGACCGGCTGGCCAACCGGAAGGTCGGCGCCGAGGGCCGGCTCAGCGGATGGGCACGCCTGCGGGGTGTCTACCGCGCCGGCACGTTGGCGGTGACCGAGCAGTGGGCGGAGCTCCCGGAGAACAAGCCGCCGCGGCGCCCCACACCGGCGGCGTGCCAGCCACCGTCCGGGGGCTGGCGCACCGGAGACCGCGCGAACTCGGACCGGCTCGGGCAGTTCGTCAGCCGCCACCGCGATCGCTTCTCCGGACTCGACATCACGCATCCCGCCGGTGCTCCCGCATCGACCATGGTGATAGTCGTCGGCGTCGTGGGCGAGGATCCGGCGACGGTCCAGGCGGAGTTGGCCCGGCTCTACGACGGAAACGTCTGCGTCGTGGCCGCGCGAAACACCCTCGCCACGCTGGACCGGGTCAGGTGGGCCGCGGCCGACGTGATGGGCGACCGGCGGTCGACCATCCACTCCGTCATGACCGGCGACGACGACGCCGGCGACGCCCGGGTCGCCGTCGGAATGGTGCGGCTCGACGCCGCCACCTACGACAGGCTCCGCCCGATCGGCTTCGACCGGCTCAGCCTGAACCCGTGGCTGAGGCCGGTCCGCTAGGACCGTTCCTCACCGCCGTCACCGGGGTGGCCGCCGGCCACCCGCTCGGTGCCGTCGCCTTGACCAACAGATCGAGGGACGTCAAAATGATGCTCGCGTGTTGAACGTTCAACCCGAGGAGCACACATGAGGTCTCGATATGCCGCCATCTCGGCGGTGGCCGCCCTGGTCGTCGCGGTCGGCGCCGCCGTCGTGGGGGGCCCGAGCGCTCCGGCGCAGGCGCTCGACAACGGGGTGGCGCGCACCCCACCGATGGGCTGGAACTCGTGGAACACCTTCGGGTGCAACATCAGCGAAGGCCTGATCCGGCAGATGGCCGACGCCATCGTGAGCACCGGGATGCGTGACCGCGGCTACCAGTACGTGGTCGTCGACGACTGCTGGTTCAACCCCAACCGCGACTCGGCGGGCAACCTACAGGGCGACCCCTCGCGCTTCCCTTCCGGCATGAAGGCGCTCGGCGACTACATCCACAGCAAGGGGCTCAAGTTCGGCATCTACCAGGTGCCGGTCGACAAGACCTGCGCGCAGTACTTCGGCAGCTACCCGGGCGCCACCGGCAGCCAGGGCCACGAGGCGCAGGACGCCCGCCAGTTCGCCGCGTGGGGCGTCGACTTCCTGAAGTACGACTGGTGCTCCCCCAACGGCACCATCAACGACCAGGTCGCGACGTTCGCCAAGATGCGTGACGCGCTGGCCGCCACCGGACGGCCGATCGTGTACAGCATCAACCCCAACAGCATCCACGAGAAGACCGGGCCGCTGCGCAACTGGAGCGACGTCGCGAACATGTGGCGCACCACCGAGGACATCACCAACGCGTGGAACACCGGCCAGACCAACGGCTACCCGATGGGCATCCAGAACATCGTCAACGTCAACGTGCCGCTGGCCTCCTACGCCGCGCCCGGCGGCTTCAACGACCCGGACATGATGGAGGTCGGCCGCAGCGGCCTGACCGACACCGAGCAGCGGTCCCACTTCGCGCTGTGGGCCATCATGGCGTCACCGCTCATCGCCGGCAACGACGTCCGCGGCTCCAGCGCGGCCACGCTCGCCATCCTCAACAACGCCGACCTCATCGCGGTCAACCAGGACTCCCTCGGGCTGCAAGCGACTCAGGTGTCCAACGACGGCACCCGCCGCGTGCTCGCCAAGCGGCTGGCCAACGGGGACGTGGCGGTGGCGCTGTTCAACCAGGGGGGCTCGACCACCACGGTCTCGACCACCGCGGCCGCGATCGGCAAGAGCGGCTCGTCGTTCACCCTGCGCGACCTGTGGACCGGCGCCACGTCGAGCAGCACCGGCGCGATCTCGGCCAGCGTGCCCGCGCACGGCACCGCCGTCTACCGGGTCAGCGGCGGCGGCACCACGAACCCGCCGACGACCTTCCGGCTGCGCGGCGAGGCCTCGGGCCGCTGCCTGGACGTCAACCTGGGCGGGTCCGCCAACGGCACGCAGATGCTGATCTGGGACTGCCACACCGCAGCCAACCAGCAGTTCACCCAGAACGGGCAGGCGTTGCAGGTGCTCGGCAAGTGCCTGGAGACGCCCAGCAACGCCACCTCCGGCACCCGGGCCCAGATCTGGGACTGCAACGGCGGCGCGAACCAGCGATGGACCTTCAACAGCAACGGCACGATCAGCAATGCCCAAAATGGACTGTGCCTGGACGTCAACGGCGCCAGCACGGCCAACGGCACCGGCGTGATCGTGTGGAGCTGCCACACCGGAGCCAACCAACGCTGGTCCCGCGCGTAGTCACGCCATTGGGGGGTCGTGGTGCTGGTGCCACGATCCCCCTCAGGCGCTGCCGCCGACCGTGAGCTCGGTGGGGACGATCAGGCCGGGACGGCCGGTGGGGCCCGAGGCGATCTCCGCCAGGCAGCGGGCGACGAGCTCGCGGGCGATCCGCTCGACCGGGATCCGCACGCTGGTCAGCACCGGCTCGGTCAGCAGCCCGACCGCACCGCCGTCGAAGCCGGTGACCGCGATGTCCTGGCCGACCCGCAGCCCGGCGGCCTGGCAGGAGTTGACCACCACGACGGCGACGGCGTCGCTGCTGGTCACGATCGCGGTCGGCCGCTGGCGGCGAAACAGGGCGCGGACCCAGCCGCGGATCTCGTCGTCGCTGCCCCGAAACACCCGGTCCGCGCCGATGCCGAGCCCGTGCCTCGCCAGCCCCAGGCGGAGGCCGTCGAGGCGCTCGCCCTTCCAGTACTCGTCGCCGCCGGCGCCCACGTAGGCGTAGTCGCGGTGTCCCGCCGCCACGAGGTGGTCGACGAGCTGAAGCATGCCGGCGACGTTGTCCACATCGACCCATTGCTGCGGCAGGCCTGGCGCGGTGCGCCCGAAGCACGCGAACGGGATCCCCTCCTCCGCGAGGAGGCGCACGCGCGAGTCGTCCACACTGGACTCGTCCAGCACGAAGGCGTCGACACCGCGGCGGGCGATCAGGTCGCGAAAGGCCGGGGCGGGGTCGTCGCCGTGGTGGGTGAACACCACGATCTGGTGCTCCTCCCGCGCCGCCGCCTTGACCAGCGCCTGCACGAAGCCCAGCGTGAAGCCGCTCACCACCTCGAGCTGCGCACCGGACATGTGGTATCCGAGCTGGCGCGTGCGGCGGGAGCGCATGGTCTGCGCGGCGCGGCTCGGCTTGTAGGCCAACGCCTCCATCGCCGCCACGACACGAGACTCGGTCTCGCGGCTGAAGGCCGCGCGCCCATTGAGCACATTGGAGACCGTCTGCCGCGAGACGCCCGCCAGCCGCGCCACGTCGACGATGCTCGGCCGGCCGGGACGCCGCGGCCGCGGAGCGGAAACCTCATGCTGATCGATCGGTACAGGATACTGCCACCGGCCGCACTTGTTTTAAAAGGAAAGTTTCCTAATGGTATCCCTTGGGGGTGGGGACCTCGGCCGCCCGAGCGCCTAAGAATGGTCAGCCATGGGCACCCCACATCAGGTTTCTCGCCGTAGATTCATCTCGGGCGTCAGCGCGACGGCGGCGGGTGCGGTGGCCGGCGCGGCCGCTCCGGCGTTCGCCGGACACGGCGCCGCCGAGGCCGCCACGCCCTCCGACCGGTTCGGGCGCATGTTTCCCGGCCTGCCGCCGTTCGTCGCCGCCGACAGCCGCAGCCGCGCGGCACTCACCGACATCGGCCGGGCCGGCGGTCCCCTGGACGCCCGCGACCCGCTGCACGAGGGCCCGATCCGGCTGATCACCAACCCGGAGCTGAGCCCCCGAAACCGCGACAACCCCTTCCACACCGCGGGAACGACCTTCCTCGGCCAGTTTCTCGACCACGACATGACGTTCGACACGACGTCGCGCCTGGCGGTGCCGACACCGCCGGAGACGACGCCCAACGTCCGCACCCCCGCGCTCGACCTCGACTCGGTCTACGGCGGCGGCCCGGTCGCCAGCCCGTCGCTCTACCAGCCGGACCGCGTCAAGCTGCGCATCGAGTCGGGCGGCCTCTTCGAGGACGTGCCACGCACCGCCAGCGGGACGGCCATCATCGCCGACCCGCGCAACGACGAGAACGTCATCATCTCCGGCCTCCAGGCGGCGATGATCCTGTCGCACAACCGGGCCGTCGACCAGCTGCGCGGCCAGGGCGTGCCGACCAACCAGCTGTTTGACCAGGCCCGCCAGCTCATCACCTGGCATTACCAGTGGATCATCGTGAACGAGTTTCTGCCCCAGGTGGCCGGCCACGGCATCACCCAGGACATCCTCGCCCACGGCCGCCGCTTCTACCGCCCCGAGCCGGGGCCGGCGTTCATCCCGGTCGAGTTTCAGGGCGCCGCGTACCGCTTCGGCCACAGCATGGTCCGTCCCTCGTACCGGGTCAACCTGGCCGGCAACCCGGACGGCACCCCGTTCTTCGGCTTCATCTTCGACCCCGCCGGCGAAGGCCAGGCCGACCCGGTCGACCTGCGCGGCGGCCGGCGGGCCCGGCGGCGGTTCATCGGCTGGCAGACGTTCTTCAACTTCGGCGACGGGCAGGTGCGGCCCAACAAGCGCATCGACCGCACCATCTCCACGCCCCTGTTCAACCTCCCGCTGGGCGCCATCGCCAGCGGCGACCCACCGACCTCGCTCCCCCAGCGCAACCTGTTGCGCCACCTCACCTGGAGCCTGCCCTCCGGCCAGCGCGTCGCGAACACCATGGGCTGGGGCGCGCTGACCCTCGACGAGCTGGCCCACTACGGACTCGGCCTGGAACGCAACACTCCACTGTGGTATTACATCCTCGCCGAGGCCGAGCTGATCGGCGACGGCATCGTGCTCGGCCCCACCGGCGGCCGCCTCGTCGGCGAGGTCTTCATCGGCCTGCTACAGCTCGACTCCCGCTCCTACCTGCGGGCCGCCCCGCCCAACTGGCGCCCCACGCTGCCGGCGCAGACCCCCGGCACCTTCAAGATGACCGACCTGCTCCGCTGGGCCCGCGTAGACCCGGCCAGCCGCGGCCAGTAACCGAGCGTCGAGCCGGCCGACGTTAGTATGTCGATCATGAGACCGCTCACCGGCGGAGGCCTTCGCGGGGTCTGGGGCACCGTGCTGCTGCCGCTGCGCGACGACGACACCATCGACTTCGGCCGGCTGGGTGAGCAGCTCGACCGGCTGGCCGCGGCCGGGTTGAACGGCATCTACGCGCACGGGACGGCGGGCGAGTTCAACACGCTCGACGGCGACGAGTACGACCGGATCAACGAGCTTGTCGCGGCCAGCGGGGTGCCGTTCCAGATCGGGGCGAGCCACCCCGGCGCGCAGGCGACCCTGGACCGGGTGCGCCGGGCCAAGCACCTGGCGCCCGGCGCCTTCCAGGTGATCCTGCCGGATTGGGTGCGGCTCCACGACGACGAGGCCGTGGCGTTTCTGACGCGGGTGGCCGAGGAGGCGGACCCGGTGCCGCTGGTGCTGTACAACCCGCCGCACGCCAAGACTCCGGTGCCGCCGGCGCTGCTGAGCCGCCTCGCGGCCGCGGTGCCGAGCCTTGTGGGCACCAAGACGGCCGGCGGTGACCGCGACTGGTTTCGGGCCATGCGCGACGCCGCGCCCGACCGCGCCATCTTCGTGCCCGGCCACACCCTCGCTTCGGGGCTGGCCCTCGGCGCGCACGGCAGTTACTCCAATGTGGCCGCGATGTCGCCGGCCGGTGCCGTCCGCTGGTACGAGACCGCGTTGCGGGCCCGGCCGCCGGCCTGGAGATCGAGCGGCGCGTCAACGCGTTCTTCGCCGCGCACGTCGCCCCGCTGCAAGCGGACGGACTGTCCAATCCGGCCCTCGACCGCTTTCTGGCCGCGGTCGGCGGCTGGACGGACGCCGGTACCCGTCCACGATGGCCACTTCGCGGCGCCCCCGACGGCGCCGTCGAGGTGGCCCGCCGCGCCGCTCGCGACATCGTCCCGGAGCTGTTTCAGGACTGATCCCGTGCCCCGGGGCAGCGCGCCGCCGCGGTTGTGGCTAGTATCCCGTCCGCTACATCACCAGAAGTGATAACTCCTCGAAGGGATACCCGTGAGCACCACGACCACAAGCGCTACCGGGCAGAAGACCTGGCTGGTCGCCCTGCTGCTCTGCTTCTTCCTCGGCATGCTCGGCGCACACCGCTTCTACGTCGGCAAGGTCGGCACCGCCATCCTCCAGATCGTGACGTTCGGCGGGCTGGGCATCTGGGTCCTGATCGACCTCATCATGATCATCGTCGGCAAGTTCACCGACAAGCAGGGCCAGGCCCTGGCCCGCTGACACCGGGTCACCACGCGGATCGGGGCTGGCCCTTCACCGGGCCAGCCCCGCCGCCGTCATACGGACGGGTCGGAGGCCTGGACGGCGGGACGCGCGGACGCGCCGCCCTCGGCGCTTCGAGGACGCACCAGGTAGCCGAATCCGGCCGCGGTGAAGAACATGACGAGACTGTAGACAGCCGCCGGTATCGCGATCTCGGTGCTGTCGAGCAGCGTCGTCGCGATGACGATGGCCAGCGTTCCATTGTGGATGCCGACCTCCATGGCCGCCGCCACCGACTCGGCGCGGCCGACCTTCGCCAGTCGCGGCGCGAGATAGCCGACGGTGAGGCTGATCAGGTTGAACGCCAGGGCGGCCACCCCGGCCGCCTCGAAGGAGTCGGCCAGGTTGTCCCGCTCCTGGAAGATCGCGCCGGCGATCACCAGCACCAGCACGGCGACCGACAGGATCCGCACGGGGCGATGCATCCGCTCGGCGAACTGACGCCAGCGCGACCTGACGAGCATGCCCAGCCCGACCGGCACCAGCACGATCGCGAAGACCTGGAGCACCTTGTCGAACTGGAGGCCGACCTGGCCCGTTCCCGACAGGAAGTAGTCCAGGGAAAGGTTGACCACGAGGGGCAGCGTAAAGACCGCGAGCACTGAGTTGACCGCGGTGAGGGTGACGTTGAGTGCCACGTTGCCGCCGAAGAGGTGGCTGTAGAGGTTGGCGGTCGTGCCGCCGGGCGAGGCGGCCAGCAACATCATGCCCACCGCGAGCGCGGGTGGCAGATCCAACGCCAACACCAGACCGAAGCACACCGCCGGGAGCAGCACCACCTGGCAGACCAACGCCACGAGCACCGCCTTGGGGAACGCCACGACGCGCCGGAAGTCGGCCACGACGAGGCCGAGCCCCAGCCCGAGCATGACGATCCCGAGGGCGACGGGCAGGAACACCTGGGTCAGGATCGAATCCATGCCCGAGGATTCTTCACGTCTCCTGGTCGCGCTGCCCATCGGCCGAAGGGATCAAGCGCGGCCACGACCTCGATCGGCGGCTCACCGCCAGATCTTGGTACCTGGTGGCCCCTGTGGGTTTGCGATCTGATCGCGGTGTTTCACCGCCTGCGTGGGGCGACCGGGTGCCACGCTCATTGGCTGTCGACCTAGCGCACAGACGGGGCAGCTCGACAGCTCGGCGTGAGCGCGGGCCGGCGGCGGGACCGGTCAGGCCGCGCGAGCGGCGGTCTGGACCACGAAGGTAGGGCTCTGCGACGGCGCGAAACACCCTCGGGCTTGTCCCGCGGACCCGGCAGTGGACGGCCGGGGATTTCGGCGAGCGCTGCGAGCCGCCGGCCGGGAGCGGTGCCCGCGGGAGCATACGGTCCGCAGCTGACGCGGACGCGGGC